>NZ_JAEIMH010000212.1:0-709 GCF_016464295.1 Streptomyces sp. N35
ACGGGCCGACCATCAGCATGATCTTCTGCTGGTCCGTGGCCCCGCCCAGGATGTAGCCGAACCACTCCTGCAACGCCTCGACCGAGCCGGGGTCATCGGGCCATAGCTGTTCGAGGAAGGCCAGCCAGTGCGGGGCGGTCGCATCGGGGTCGTAGTTGAACGGGACGGACACCAGGTTGAAGAACTCCGGTGTGAGGGGCGACAGTTCCCGGTCGCAGACGTTCAGCAGCCCGTTGCGGCAGGCCACCACGGGTGCGGATCTTCCGTGCGCAGAGGCGGGATCACCGATCCACTGGGGCACGTCGACGGACGGGCGCAGGTGGGTGACGGCGGTAATCGCCTCGGTCAGATCAGCGATCTTCCGTTTCGTCGGCGACCAGTCGCGTACCTCTACCTCGCCTTTGACGGTCTGCTCGTAGGTGGCGTTCTCCAACTTCCGGTACAGGTCGGCACGGACTTCCTGGTCGTCGAGTTCCCGCCAGTGCGGGCCCTTCCACTGCATCCATGCTCCCCGCCAGTGCCGCAGCGTCAGCGCCTGGCCGCGCATCCATGCCGATCCCAAGTGCCGGGCCACAGCCATGGGGTTGGCCGGCGGCGGAATCGGTGCGCCGGTCAACTGATTGCGAGCAGCGATGTCCTCGGCCCTCTCGGCGTTCACGCGGCCCTCCTCATGGTCTTGCGGCGGGCCGAGTTGATCGTGGCAGCGGCT
>NZ_JAEIMH010000213.1:0-709 GCF_016464295.1 Streptomyces sp. N35
ACGGGCCGACCATCAGCATGATCTTCTGCTGGTCCGTGGCCCCGCCCAGGATGTAGCCGAACCACTCCTGCAACGCCTCGACCGAGCCGGGGTCATCGGGCCATAGCTGTTCGAGGAAGGCCAGCCAGTGCGGGGCGGTCGCATCGGGGTCGTAGTTGAACGGGACGGACACCAGGTTGAAGAACTCCGGTGTGAGGGGCGACAGTTCCCGGTCGCAGACGTTCAGCAGCCCGTTGCGGCAGGCCACCACGGGTGCGGATCTTCCGTGCGCAGAGGCGGGATCACCGATCCACTGGGGCACGTCGACGGACGGGCGCAGGTGGGTGACGGCGGTAATCGCCTCGGTCAGATCAGCGATCTTCCGTTTCGTCGGCGACCAGTCGCGTACCTCTACCTCGCCTTTGACGGTCTGCTCGTAGGTGGCGTTCTCCAACTTCCGGTACAGGTCGGCACGGACTTCCTGGTCGTCGAGTTCCCGCCAGTGCGGGCCCTTCCACTGCATCCATGCTCCCCGCCAGTGCCGCAGCGTCAGCGCCTGGCCGCGCATCCATGCCGATCCCAAGTGCCGGGCCACAGCCATGGGGTTGGTCGGCGGCGGAATCGGTGCGCCGGTCAACTGATTGCGAGCAGCGATGTCCTCGGCCCTCTCGGCGTTCACGCGGCCCTCCTCATGGTCTTGCGGCGGGCCGAGTTGATCGTGGCAGCGGCT
>NZ_JAEIMH010000214.1:0-709 GCF_016464295.1 Streptomyces sp. N35
ACGGGCCGACCATCAGCATGATCTTCTGCTGGTCCGTGGCCCCGCCCAGGATGTAGCCGAACCACTCCTGCAACGCCTCGACCGAGCCGGGGTCATCGGGCCATAGCTGTTCGAGGAAGGCCAGCCAGTGCGGGGCGGTCGCATCGGGGTCGTAGTTGAACGGGACGGACACCAGGTTGAAGAACTCCGGTGTGAGGGGCGACAGTTCCCGGTCGCAGACGTTCAGCAGCCCGTTGCGGCAGGCCACCACGGGTGCGGATCTTCCGTGCGCAGAGGCGGGATCACCGATCCACTGGGGCACGTCGACGGACGGGCGCAGGTGGGTGACGGCGGTAATCGCCTCGGTCAGATCAGCGATCTTCCGTTTCGTCGGCGACCAGTCGCGTACCTCTACCTCGCCTTTGACGGTCTGCTCGTAGGTGGCGTTCTCCAACTTCCGGTACAGGTCGGCACGGACTTCCTGGTCGTCGAGTTCCCGCCAGTGCGGGCCCTTCCACTGCATCCATGCTCCCCGCCAGTGCCGCAGCGTCAGCGCCTGGCCGCGCATCCATGCCGATTCCAAGTGCCGGGCCACAGCCATGGGGTTGGCCGGCGGCGGAATCGGTGCGCCGGTCAACTGATTGCGAGCAGCGATGTCCTCGGCCCTCTCGGCGTTCACGCGGCCCTCCTCATGGTCTTGCGGCGGGCCGAGTTGATCGTGGCAGCGGCT
>NZ_JAEIMH010000215.1:0-708 GCF_016464295.1 Streptomyces sp. N35
CCGGGGTCGCCGATGGCCCGGCGGCCCGCGCGGGTGAGGACGCCGGCGGCCGGTTCTCCGGCGCGTTCAAACTGGCCTTGGCCGGCGTTGGTATTGCGGCCGGCGCCGGACTGATGGCTGGACTCACCCAGGCTCTGGACCAGGGGCAGGTGACGGCACGCCTGGGTGCGCAGCTGGGCGCCACCCCAGCGGAGGCAGCCAAGTACGGCAAGATCGCAGGCCAGTTGTACTCCAAGGGCGTCACCGGGGACTTCCAGCAGGCCGCAGACGCGATCCGGGCCACCATGACCGCAGGCCTGGCCCCGCCCGGGGCCACGACCGCCCAGCTGGAGCAGATCTCCACCAAGGCCGCCGACCTGGCGAACACCTTCGAAGTGGACCTGGGGCAGGCCACCAACGCGGTCGGGCAGATGATGAAGACCGGCCTCGCGGCGAACGCCGACGAGGCATTCGACGTGATGACCCGCGGTTTCCAGGTGATGGGGCCCCGCGCCGACGACCTCGCCGACACGTTCAACGAATACAGCGTGCAGTTCCAGAACATGGGTCTGTCCGCCGAGATGGCCACCGGCATCCTGGCGCAGGGCATGAAGGCCGGCGCCCGAGACACCGACCTGGTGGCCGACACCATCAAGGAGTTTTCCCTCGAAGCGGTCCAGGGCGGCGAGAAGGTCCGCGGCGGCTTCGAGCTGATCGGCCTGTCCGCCG
>NZ_JAEIMH010000216.1:0-683 GCF_016464295.1 Streptomyces sp. N35
CGGGCAGGGGCGGGATGTCGATGTTGCCGACGCCCTTCAACCCGGCCATCACATCACCGAGCTTCGACAAGCCTGCGCCGCCGGCCTTGGTGATGTAGGTCATCGGGTCGATGGCCTTGCCCGCCTTCGACAACGCCGACAGCGTCTTGGCGACCGCACCGGCCTTCCCGGCGCCCGCGACTCCGGCTCCGGCGCCGCCGGTGAAGACGGTGGTGACCACGTTGAACGTGACCGCTCCGGCGGCCCGGGCCGGGTTCTTGCCCCACTCATCCCACGCCACCAGCGCCTTACCGGTCTCCTTCACCGCGGTGCGCGAATCCCGCAGCCAAGAAGGCAACTTGTCGTCGGGGGCCATCAGATACGCGGTGCCCACGACCGGCACGGACATGATCAGCAGGCCGGTGGCGAGCTGCGCCAGTCCCTTCCAGGCCTGGCCCATGGCATCGAGGCCTTGGAAACCGACCAGGGTGCCCAGGCCCTTGATGGTGCCCCAGATCCCGTCGACGATCAGGCCGTCCCAGACGAACGACTTCACCCAGTGCCCGACCTCATACCAGTGGTGCGACTCCTCTTCCGGAGTACCCCACGGCACTTTCGCGTTCTTCAGGTCGTCGGCGCTGTAGCCGTACATGTTGTCTTTGTTGGACCCGTCGTTCGCCACGAACTGGGTCCCACCGAACAGT
>NZ_JAEIMH010000217.1:0-683 GCF_016464295.1 Streptomyces sp. N35
TCGATGCCGGCGGCGGCGAGGCCGGCCGGGGCGGTCTCGGCGAGCGGGACGCCGTAGCGGGCCAGGCGCAGGGGCATCAGGGACTCGACGGGGGCCTTGCGGCGCCAGGCGCGGCCGTAGCGGGAGCGCAGGCGGGCGCGGTAGACGAGGCGCTCCTGCTCCAGCTTGATGACCGCGTCGTAACTCCGCAGCTCCCAGAGCTTCATACGGCGCCACAGCAGGAACGTCGGCACCGGTGAGAGCAGCCAGCGGGTGAGGCGGACGCCCTCCATGTGCTTGTCGGCGGTGATGTCCGCGATGCGGCCGATCGCGTGCCGCGCGGCCTCGACCGAGATCACGAACAGGATCGGGATGACCGCGTGCATCGCCGTGCCGAGCGGATCGGGCCAGGCCGCCGCGCCGTTGAAGGCGATCGTCGCGGCCGTGAGCAGCCAGGCGGTCTGGCGAAGGAGCGGGAAGGGGATTCTGATCCAGGTCAGCAGCAGGTCGAGGGCGAGCAGGACGCAGATGCCCGCGTCGATGCCGATCGGGAAGACCAGCGAGAACTTCCCGAAGCCCTTCTGCTCGGCGAGCTCGCGCACGGCCGCGTACGACCCCGCGAAGCCGATGGCCGCGATGATGACCGCGCCCGCGACCACCACGCCGATCAATATCCGGTGTGTCCGCGTCAGCTTCAGTGGCGC
>NZ_JAEIMH010000218.1:0-664 GCF_016464295.1 Streptomyces sp. N35
CATCCTGGATATACGCCTCAAGGACCTTCATTCCCTCAAGGCCGAGCCAGATGGGGGCGCCGCGGTGGACGACGTCCTCGGGGTACATCCGCCCGCCCGCACCCTCCAAGTCGGCCGCGTGGTCGGACACGCACCACGACGGGCACGGGGACGAGGACCAGGCGCCTCCCGGCACAGGGAAGGTGGTCAGTGGCGGGGTCTCTTCTGCGTTCATGGATACCGCCGGTGCGACAGGGGCTGAACCGCGTTGTTCGAGAGTTCGGTTTGACGGATCGAAATGTCATCAGGCACGATTCTTCTACGCCTTTGCGGCCTTGCCCGGTGCTACCAACACCGGACAAGGCCTTGAACCCCAACCCTCCAAGACAGGGAAGAGGAACCGTGCCGTATGGTACCGGCCGCCCGAATGGCGGCGAAAACGTCATGTCTGAAAACGGCTCCGTCGAGGATGCTCCGGACCGTTTCACCATGGGCCTGATGATCGACATCATGACCGTGCTCGACCAGCACGGCTACGAGCGAGGTGCGCAGAGCACCGTTCCGCGTCTCATCGGCCCGCTGGCCGACTTGGTGCGCGCTTACGAAGGCGGTGATCGTAAATGACCGCTGCGCCCCCGCTCCGCGCCGTGATCTACGCACGGGTGTCGTCGGACCCCAAACAGCG
>NZ_JAEIMH010000219.1:0-664 GCF_016464295.1 Streptomyces sp. N35
CATCCTGGATATACGCCTCAAGGACCTTCATTCCCTCAAGGCCGAGCCAGATGGGGGCGCCGCGGTGGACGACGTCCTCGGGGTACATCCGCCCGCCCGCACCCTCCAAGTCGGGCGCGTGGTCGGACACGCACCACGACGGGCACGGGAACGAGAACCAGGCGCCTCCCGGCACAGGGAAGGGGGTCAGTGGCGAGGTCTCTTCTGCGTTCATGGATACCGCCGATGCGACAGGGGCTGAACCGCGTTGTTCGAGAGTTCGGTTTGACGGATCGAAATGTCATCAGGCACGATTCTTCTACGCCTTTGCGGCCTTGCCCGGTGCTACCAACACCGGACAAGGCCTTGAACCCCAACCCTCCAAGACAGGGAAGAGGAACCGTGCCGTATGGTACCGGCCGCCCGAATGGCGGCGAAAACGTCATGTCTGAAAACGGCTCCGTCGAGGATGCTCCGGACCGTTTCACCATGGGCCTGATGATCGACATCATGACCGTGCTCGACCAGCACGGCTACGAGCGAGGTGCGCAGAGCACCGTTCCGCGTCTCATCGGCCCGCTGGCCGACTTGGTGCGCGCTTACGAAGGCGGTGATCGTAAATGACCGCTGCGCCCCCGCTCCGCGCCGTGATCTACGCACGGGTGTCGTCGGACCCCAAACAGCG
>NZ_JAEIMH010000022.1:0-4880 GCF_016464295.1 Streptomyces sp. N35
GCCCCGCCCCTTCCCGAAACCGGGGCTCCGCCCCGGACCCCTTCATCCGAACTTCGTTCGGATCTGCTCAATCGCCGCAGGGGCTAGGTGGCGAACTGGTCGTAGAAGTTCACCTTGACCTCCAGTGACCGCTGTTCCTCCGCCCTGAACGCCTCGGCCGCCGCGGCCGGTTCCGTGGAGGTGAGCAGGGTGTGGAGGCGGCGGGCCAGTTTGTCGGCGTGGGTGGTCGCGAGGAGCGAGACCGTCGACAGGGGGTGGGCCTTCCCGTCGTGGAGCAGGTGAGGGTAGTAGAAGTGCGAGCGGTGCACGCCGTCGCGAACGAGGGCCGGGCTCATGCGGGGCCACAACTGGGTGTACTCCGTGGAGACCAGGATCTCGCCCCAGAAGCGCAGGATGGTCAGGAGCCGCAGGTCCGAGTCCGGGCGGCCGCCCGCGTCGGCCATCAGCGTGAACGTGTCGCTGATCGCGGCCAGGGTCGCCGCGGTCGGACGTGACGCGATCAACTCGGCGCGCGTGAGGCCCAGTTGCAGCATGTCCTCGATCATGTCCTCGCGGTGCGAGCGGGTGTTGCCCGTTCCGTCCGGGTACTCCTCGCGCAGGATGGTCCGCGCGATCCGCAGCCCCTCCTTGTCGTCGAGCAGGTCGATCGCCAGGTCGTACGCCGGAGTGAAGGCGAGCGACAGGAACCTGCGCTGGAGCAGGAGTTGGGCGAAGGCGGCGTCCGGGAGCCGGGCGGTGTCCGCGAGGACGGGGTGCGCCTTGTACTGCGCGATCAGGCCGTCCTCGAAGGCGTCGAGGGCTTCGAGGCCCTGGGGTGCGGCGGGCTGGGGCATGGCGGTGCGGCCTTTCAGCGGTCAGGTGCGAGAAGCTCAGGAGACGTTGACGTTGTCGAAGTCCATCAGCTCGATCGAGTGCTGCCAGTCGGCGAGACCGACGGGCTTGCCGATCTGCCACAGGGTGTTCAGCTCTTCTTGGACCTCCGCGCCGCGGGCCGTGTCGCTGCCCTTGATCTCGGTCTGCGGGGCGTCGATGGCCAGCATGCCGTGCAGGAACGAGCTGACCAGGTAGGAGTCGTCGGCCCGGTACACAGCCATCGAGGGCAGCGAGTTGTAGACCCGCACCTCCAGACGTGCGCGGGCCTGTTCGGGCAGAGCGGCGCTGAGCCGGGCGAAACTCTCCAGGTTGTGCTCGATCGCCACTTTCACGTCCACCGGCGGCGTGGGGCTGTGCACCGAACGCAACGCCTCATGGCGCAGGTTGGCCACCGGGGACTTCGGAAAGAGCAGGAGGATCCGGATGCGTGCGTCGCCGCGCCGGGTCAGGGCGTGCTGCATATCGTCCTGAAGCAGATGGAGATTGGGAATGAAGGTCTGCAGCACGGACACCTCGGTGTCGGCCTCGCGGATGAGCGTCCTGAGGTGGTTGACCGGGAATTCCTGGTGCACCCGTTCCACACCCCCGTACCGCTCCTGCCGCAGCCGGGCCGCCGTACCGTCGATGTCGAGCGCCGCCAGCCGTCGGTCGACACTGTCGAGGATCTCGAAGCGCCGGACCTCGAGCAGCAGAAACATCGTGACCGACGTGAGGATCAGCAGGGTGACCAGCTGAATGCCGTTGGGCGAGACCTCGTCGAGGAGCCCCAGGACATCGGCGAGAATGGTCAGCGGCCCTGCCGCGGTCGTCAGGGCGAGGCCGATCCTCTCCGCCTGGTGGCGCACGGCCATGGTGGCCTCCTTGTCCCCTGCGGGGGTGTCACGCCGAGTGAACCCCGGCGGCTCGCATGGGCAACAGCTTGCACCACAACATGTTTGTTTCACACAGGAGTTACGGCGAATCGGCCAAGATGTGCGATTTCGGCCAGCCACTCTCCGTGACCGATGCCGGCCGGCGCCGCCACCGACGCGGCCGCTGCCGCTGCCGCTACTTGCCGGGCCGGCAGTCGCAGGTCGGCGGATACACGGTCACCGTCGTCGTCACCGTGACCGTCGGCTGCGGGCCGTTCGCCGGCGGGCGTGAAGTCGGCCTGGCGTCCGCGCAGTTGCCGAGCACATCGGCCTGCAGCACGGTCTTGCCGGCGACCTTCGCGGTCAGGTCACCCCGTACGCAGGCACCGCTGCGCTCCTCGGTCACCTTCCCGGTCAGCGTGATCTCGCGGCCGTCCCTGGTCCTGCCTTCGCAGTCGACGGTCGCGACGCTGCGTACGGAAGGGGACTTGGCGGAGTCCGGGGTGCCGCCGCCCTCGCCGAAGGACGAGGTGCAGCTGAGCCACTGGACGTCGATGCCCTTCTTCTCCAGGGCGTCGGTGCCCTTCTGGTCCGTCGTCATCGCCACGGCGGCCGAGTTGAGCCCCAAGCCGAGGTCCTGGCAGGCCGTAACGCCCAAGGTCAGGCCCACCACCGCCGCTGCCGCTGCGAGGACCCGGCGATCACGTAAACGCCTCAATGCGCCCATACGAGACAGGTTCCCACTGAGGCTCCCGGAGCGGTAGAGGCCCTGCTTAAGGTGTGGGCGTGACGCACCCCTCGTATCTCCGGTATCCGCACGTCCGCGGCGAGTTGATCGCCTTCACCGCGGAGGACGACGTCTGGATCGCACCGCTGGAGGGCGGTCGCGCCTGGCGGGTCAGTGCCGACAACATGCCCGTGAGCCATCCGCGGATATCCCCGGACGGCCGCCATGTCGCCTGGACCTCGTACCGGGACGGTGCGCCCGAGGTGCACTACGCACCCGTCGACGGCGGGCGGGCGGAGCGCCTGACGCACTGGGGCAGCAACAAGACCTCGGTCCGCGGCTGGACCCCCGGCGGCGGCGTCCTGGCCGTCACCACCCACGGCCAGGCTTCGCTCCGCCGCCAGTGGGCCTGGGGCGTCCCCCTGGACGGCGGGCCCGCGACCCGGCTGCCGTACGGACCGGTCGGCGATGTCGCGTGGGGCCCCGACGGGCAGGTGCTCCTGGTCTCCGTGTCGATGGGGCGCGAGGCCGCGTACTGGAAGCGGTATCGCGGCGGCACGGCGGGGAAGCTGTGGATCGACCGGTCCACCGGCGGTGACCGGCCCTCGGGAGGCATCGGCGAATTCACCCGCGTACACGAGGAAGGCGAATTCACCCGCGTACACGAGGAATTGGACGGCAACCTCGAGTACCCCCTGTGGGTGGGGGAGCGGATCGCCTTCCTGTCGGATCACGAGGGCGTCGGCGCGCTCTACTCCTCGGGGCCCGACGGGTCCGAGCTCAGGCGGCACACCCCCGCCGAGGGCTTCTATGCCCGGCACGCGGCGAGCGACGGGCAGCGGGTCGTGTACGCAAGTGCCGGTCAGCTGTGGGTGGTTGACGCCCTCGACGGCGACAGCGAGCCGCGGCCGCTCGACGTCCGGCTCGGCGGTCAGCGGGTCGATCTGCAGCCGCACCCCGTCAAGGCGGACCGTTTCCTCGGCGCGACCGCCCCCGACCACACCGGCCGGGGCAGCGCCGTCTCCGTACGCGGGTCGATCCACTGGGTGACCCACCGCGAAGGACCCGCCCGGGCGCTGGCGTCCACTCCCGGCGTACGGGCCCGGCTGCCGCGCACCTTCCGGGTGAGCGGTGAGGAGCACGTCGTCTGGGTGACGGACGCCGAGGGCGAGGACGCCCTGGAGTTCGCGCCCGCCGCCGGGGTGGCCACCGGTGCGTCCGTACGACGGGTCGCCGCCGGGCAGTTGGGGCGGGTGCTCTCGCTCGCGATGGCCCCCGACGGCAGCCGCGCCGCCGTCGCCGCGCACGACGGGCGCGTGCTGCTCGTCGACCGCGAGAGCGGCGAGGTGCGCGAGGTCGACCGGAGCGAGGACGGGGACGCGACCGGGCTGACCTTCTCGCCCGACTCCGGCTGGCTCGCCTGGTCCCACGCGGGCCCTTCCCCGCTGCGGCAGTTGAAGCTCGCCAACACCGCCGACCTGTCCGTCACCGAGGCGACACCGCTGCGCTTCCGTGACTTCTCACCGGCCTTCACGCTCGACGGCAAGCACCTCGCGTTCCTCTCCGAGCGCTCCTTCGACCCGGTCTACGACGCCCATGTCTTCGACCTCGCCTTCGTGGGCGCCTGCCGGCCGCACCTGATCACGCTCTCCGCGACGACTCCGTCCCCGTTCGGACCGCAGCGTCACGGCCGCCCCTTCGAGTCCACCGAGAAGAGCGAGGAGGTCCCCGGCGACGAGCAGCCCGCGACCCGGATCGACCTCGACGGACTCGCCGACCGCATCATCGCCTTCCCCGTCGAGGCCGCCCGCTACTCGACGCTGCGCGCCGCCAAGGACGGAGTCCTGTGGCTGCGCCACCCGGTACGCGGGGCACTCGGCGTCTCCCGCGCCACCCCCGACGACCCGGGCCCGCGCACCGACCTGGAGCGCTACGACCTCGCACAGCAGCAGATCGAGGAACTCGCCTCCGACGCCCATCACTTCACCGTCACCGGCGACGGCAAGCGCGTCCTCCTGCACACCGGTGACGTCCTGAAGGTCATCCCCAGCGACCGCCGCCCCTCCTCCGACGACAGCAGCGACTCCAACATCACCGTCGATCTGACCCGGATCCGCCAGCAGATCGAACCGGCCGCCGAATGGCGGCAGATGTACGAGGAGACCGGCCGCCTGATGCGCCAGAACTTCTGGCGCCCCGACCTCGGCGGCATCGACTGGGACGGTGTGCTCGACCGCTACCGCCCGGTCCTCGAACGCGTCGCCACCCACGACGACCTGGTCGACCTCCTGTGGGAGGTGCACGGCGAACTGGGCACCTCGCACGCGTATGTCGCCCCGGGCGGCGGCGGTTACGGCTCATCCGATACGCGCCAGGGACTGCTCGGCGCCGATATCTCCCCGCACGAGGGCGGGCTGTGGCGGATCGGC
>NZ_JAEIMH010000022.1:4890-11263 GCF_016464295.1 Streptomyces sp. N35
GAGCCCCCCGCCCCGTCCCCCCGCCCCCCGCCCGCCGCGCCCGGGGCGGCGGTCCGCCCGGGTGACGCCCTGGTGGCCGTCGACGGGCGGCCGGTGGACCCGCTGCGCGGTCCGGGCCCGCTCCTGGTCGGCTCGGCCGGCAAGGCCGTCGAGCTCACCGTCTCGCCGTCCGGCGGCGGCGACGTACGGCACGCGGTCGTCGTCCCGCTGTCCGACGAGGAGCCCCTGCGCTACCACGCCTGGGTCGCCGACCGCCGCGCGTACGTGCATGAGCAGTCGGGCGGCCGCCTCGGCTATCTCCACGTCCCCGACATGCAGGCACCGGGCTGGGCCCAGATCCACCGCGACCTGCGCGTCGAGGTCGCCCGCGAGGGCCTGGTCGTCGACGTGCGCGAGAACCGCGGCGGCCACACCTCCCAGCTCGTCGTCGAGAAGCTCGCCCGCCGCATCGTCGGCTGGGACCTCGCGCGCGGGCGCCCCCCGTTCAGCTATCCCCCGGGCGCCCCGCGCGGCCCCGGGGGCTTGGTCGCGAACGAGTTCTCCGGCTCGGACGGCGATATCGTCAACGCCGCGATCAAGGCCCTGGGTATCGGCCCCGTCGTCGGCGTGCGCACCTGGGGCGGCGTCGTCGGCATCGACAGCCGCTACCGCCTGGTCGACGGCACGCTCGTCACCCAGCCCAAGTACGCGATCTGGCTGGAGGGTTCGGGGTGGGGCGTCGAGAACCACGGCGTGGACCCGGACATCGAGGTGGTCACCGCCCCGCAGGACTACGCGGCGGGGCGCGATCCGCAGCTGGACACGGCGATAAGGGTGGCGCTGGAGGCACTGGAGGCCACCCCGGCCAAGGCGCCGCCGACGCTGCCGGACCTTCCGGAGCGGGAGTGAGAGCCCTGCCCGCGGACCTCAGGAGCGGGCAGTGGCAGCTTGCCTGCCGACCTCAGGAGCGGGCAGTGACAACCTGCTTCCGAAGGTCCGCCGTGTCCCCGGATAGCATGCTCCCGGACCGATCGCCGACCCTCAGGAGACCCGACCGTGGCTGGTGAACCGCAGGCCGACTGCCTGTTCTGCAAGATCGTGGCGGGTGAGGTGCCGGCCACCGTCGTACGGGAGTCGGAGACGACCGTCGCCTTCCGCGACATCAACCCGCAGGCGCCCACGCACGTCCTGGTGATCCCCAAGGTGCACCACCCGGACGCCGCCTCGCTCGCCGCCGCCGAGCCCGCGATCGCCGCCGATGTGCTGCGCGACGCGGGCGAGGTCGCGGCCGACGAGAAGCTGGACAGCTACAGGATCGTGTTCAACACCGGCTCCGGGGCCGGTCAGACGGTGTTCCACGCGCACGCCCACGTGCTCGGCGGGCGCGGTCTGCAGTGGCCGCCCGGGTAGCGGCCGGCACGGAAGAGAACGGTCGAGCTCCCTTGTCCTCACGGGAATTCGTGGTGCTCGGCACCGCGAGCCAAGTGCCCACGCGGCACCGCAATCACAACGGCTATCTGCTGCGCTGGGACGGCGAGGGCATCCTCTTCGACCCGGGCGAGGGCACCCAGCGGCAGATGCTGCGGGCCGGCGTCGCCGCGCACGACCTCAACCGGATCTGCGTCACGCACTTCCACGGCGATCACTCGCTCGGACTCGCGGGCGTCATCCAGCGGATCAACCTCGACCGGGTGCCGCATCCCGTCACCGCGCACTACCCGGCGAGCGGACAGCACTTCTTCGAGCGGCTGCGGTACGCGACGGCCTACCGGGAGACCGTGCGGCTCACCGAGGCGCCGGTCGCCCAGGACGGTGTGCTGGCCGAGACATCCGCGTACCGCCTCGAAGCCCGGCGGCTCTCGCACCCCGTCGAGTCCTTCGGATACCGGCTCGTCGAGCCCGACGGGCGGCGGATGCTGCCCGAGCAGCTGCGGGCCCGCGGGATCACGGGCCCCGACGTGGGGCGGCTGCAGCGCGACGGTGTGCTCGGCGATGTCACGCTCTCGGACGTCAGTGAGCTGCGGCGCGGGCAGCGGGTCGCCTTCGTGATGGACACGCGGCTGTGCGACGGGGTGCGGGAGCTGGCGGACGGGTGCGATCTGCTGGTCATCGAGTCGACCTTCCTCGACGAGGATGTCCGACTGGCCGAGGACCACGGGCACTTGACGGCCGGGCAGGCGGCGACGGTCGCACGCGAGTCCGGGGTGCGGCATCTCGTACTGACGCATTTCTCGCAGCGGTACACCGACCCGGGGGAGTTCGAGCGGCAGGCACGGGCAGCCGGGTTCGAGGGGGAGCTGACCGTGGCGGCGGATCTGATGCGGGTGGCTGTGCCGAAGCGGCAGTGACGAAAGGCGCCCGTCAGCGCCACTGGGCCGCGCCGGACGCGCGCGGCGCCGCCGACTCGATCTTCGTACGGATCTCCCGCATCACGGCCACGATCCGCAGCTCGTGCTCCTCGGTCAGCCGCGCAAGCGGCACCGAGCAGCTGATCGCGTCCACGGCCGGCTCGTCGTAGCGCAGCGCGAAGCCGAAGCCCGCGATGCCGAGGACGCTCTCCTCGCGGTCGATCGCATAGCCGCGTGCCCGCACCTCGGCCAGCTCGGCGGCCAGGGTCTCGGCGGTGGCGTGCGTGTTGGGGGTGAGCTGTGCCAACTCCCCTCGCGGCAGCCGCTGTTCCACCGCCTCGGCGAGCAGCGCCTTGCCCAGGGCGCCCGCGTGGGCGGGCAGCCGGCGGCCCACGCGCGAGAACGTCCGCAGATACTCGTGGGATTCGCGGGTGGCCAGGTACACCACGTCCGCACCGTCGAGGCGGGCCAGATGGATCGTCTCGCCGAGCGCCTCCGAGGCCTCGTCGAGATACGGCCGCACGACGCGTACCCGCGGATCGCTGTCCAGGTAACTGGTGCCGGTGAGGAGCGCGTGGATGCCGATGCCGTACAGCGAACCCGTGGTGTCGGTGCGCACCCAGCCGCGGTCGGTCAGCGTGTGCCGCAGCAGCGCGTCCCCCGAGCTGCGCGGCACCCCCAGCTCCTCGCCCAGCTCCCGCAGGCGCGCGGGACGGTCACCGCGCGCGGCGAGCACTTCGAGCAGCTCGACCGTGCGCGCGGCGGACTTCACCTCGCGTACGCCTGCGGGGGTCTCGGACGGGGGCTCGGCTACCGGCATGTCGGTGATCGTAATCCTTGGACGCCGGTCTCCCGGCCGCCCCGTGGACGCCGGTCTCCCGTGGACATCGGTCTCCAGGCCGCCCCTTGTTCTGTGGCCGGAAGCATCCGTTGCCGGTTGTTCCGCGGTCAGACGGTGAAGACCGGGCCCCAGATGTCGTAGGCGCCTTCCCACAGCTTGATCTTCACGTCGGTCGTCTCGGCGATCGAGAGGTCGCAGTACCGGTCGGGGTTGCCGGTGCTGGTGTCGTCGAAGCAGACCCCGCCGACCTTCACCCAGTCACCGCGGACCTTGCGGTACGCCTGCGCGCGGGCCGCGTATCCGTCCGCCTTGTAGTCCCGTACCCGCAGGGTCTCCCCGTGCGGCTCCATACAGGCGCCCGCCACCTTCTCGCCGTCGCCTGCGGGGATGCGCATGATGACATTGCCCTCGCACTCGGTGTGATGGGCGGACGCGGCCCCCGGTGTGAACGCGAGCATCAGCGCGGCTATCGGAGCGGCGACGGCGGCCTTGCGTATCGGACCATTCAGCATCTGCGGTTCTCTTTCGTCGGCATGCGTTGATCTCAACTCCGGTGACGCTACGGGAAGTTGACGGTCCGGTGAAATCATTTGATCTCCCCGCGCGGCAACCCGGCCGGCACGCCGCCGCCGACGAACCGCCCGCACGGACGGCCCGCTACTGTGCCGCCGCCCGCTCCAGAATCCGCCGGGCCACCGCGGGAGAATCCACCAGCGGATGCAGGGCCAGCGCCCGCAGCGCCGCGTCGCGGTCCTTGAACACGGCCGCCTCGATCGCCGCCCGCTCCACCGCCTTGAGCTGCAGCATCAGCCCCAGCTCGGCCGCCCCCAGCGGTGCGCAGGGCAGAGGGCGGGCGCCGGACGTGTCCACCTCGCAGACCGTCTCGACGACGGCGTCGGCCGGGAGTTCGGGGACGGTCCCGTTGTTGCGTACGTTGAGGATCAGCCGCGCGCCCGCCCCCGACGACAGCGCCCGCATCAGGGCCAGCGCCACCCGGTCGTAACCCCCGCCGTCCAGATCGCACGCGTCCCGCTCCCAGCCGCCGCTCGCTGCCCGGGACTCCGCCATGTACGTGGACTCGCGCTCGCGGCGGGTCGCCTCCCACAGGTCGTACGCCTTCGACGGGTCGGCGGACGCGCGGCCGAAGAACCCGCCCTGCTGCCGGTCGAGGAACTCGCCCCGGGTCTCGGCGGCGTCGCTTACCGAGGCGAGGGTCTCGCGGCGGAAGTAGTAGTAGTGCAGATACTCGTTGGGCAGCGAGCCGAGGGCGCGCAGCCACGTCGCGCCGAAGAGTCTTCCCTCCTCGAAGGAGCCGAGCCTTTCCGGATCGGCGAGCAGTCCTGGCAGCAGGTCCCGGCCGTCCGATGTGGTCAACTTCCGCAGCCAGCCGAGGTGGTTGAGGCCCACATAGTCGTAGGTGACGTCCTCGGGGTCCGCTCCCGCGGCGCGCGCAGCACGGCGTACGAGGCCCACCGGTGAATCGCAGATGCCGATCACGCGGTCGCCGAGCACCGAGGCCATCGCCTCGGTCACCATGCCCGCCGGGTTGGTGAAGTTGATGACCCAGGCGCCGGGCGCGAGCTCCTTGACGCGCTCCGCGATCCGCAGCGCCACCGGGATCGTGCGCAGTCCGTAGAGCACCCCGCCCGCGCCGACCGTCTCCTGGCCGAGCACCCCCTCGGCGAGCGGAACACGTTCGTCGCGCACCCGGCCCGCGGTGCCGCCGACCCGGATCGCCGAGAACACGAAGTCGGCGCCGCGCAGCGCGTCGTCCAGATCGCCGGCGATCCGCAGCGCAGGACCGTCCGCGCCGAGCCCCTCGATCACCGACCGCACCACGTCGAGCCGCGTGCGGTCCGTGTCGTACAGCGTCAGCTCGCGCACCTCGGACCCCACCAGCGCCCCGTACACCAGCGGAACACGGAAACCGCCGCCACCAAGAATCGTCAGCCTCATGTCCCGGAACGTATCGCAGGTGGGGACACCCCCTGCTCGAACGAAGTGGAGAGCTTGGGGGATGTCAGTGCCCTCAGGCAGACTGTCCGGATCTGCAGGCATATCTCGTACGGAGCACCTGGTGAGCGCTATCGACGGCACCCGGCCGCTGGACGGCGGCCGCTTCGGTCCGACGGCGGACAAGGGCTGTCTCGACCCGCTCGCCGCGCTGCGCACGCCCGGGGAGCCGCCGTGGGACGTGTATCTGACCGGCACCGTCTTCCTGGACATCATCTTCACCGGCCTCGACTCCGCCCCCGTGCGCGGCACCGAATCCTGGGCGCGCGGGATGGGCCAGAGCCCGGGCGGGGTGGCCAACATGGCGACGGCGCTGGCCCGGCTCGGGCTGCGCACCTCGCTCGCGGCCGCGTTCGGCGACGACCACTATGGCTCGTACTGCTGGGATGCCCTCGAACAGGGTGAGGGCATCGACCTGTCGCAGTCGCGCACGGTGCCCGGCTGGCACTCGCCCGTCACCATCTCGATGGCGTACGAGGGCGAGCGCACGATGGTCTCGCACGGCCATGACGCCCCGCCCGCCGAGCCGGCGCCCGACTGCCCGCCCCGCTCCCGCGCGGCCATCGCCTCGCTGGCGCCCGGCGTACGCGAGGACTGGGTGGCGCAGGCCGCCGCCGAGGGCACGATGATCTTCGCGGACGTCGGCTGGGACGACAGCGGATGCTGGGATCTCGCCGGGCTGCCCGACCTCGCGCACTGCGAGGCCTTCCTGCCCAACGCCGAGGAGGCGATGCGCTACACCCGCACCGACTGCCCGCGCGCCGCGGCCCGCGCGCTGACCTCCCACGTACCGCTCGCGGTGGTGACGCTCGGCGCGGAGGGCGCGTACGCGGTGGACGGGCGGACCGGCGAGACCGCCGAGGTGCCCGCGATCGCGGTCGAGGCGCTCGACCCCACGGGCGCGGGCGATGTCTTCGTCGCGGGCTTCGTCACCGGCACGCTCGCGGGCTGGCCGCTGGCCGACCGCCTCGCGTTCGCCGGCCTGACGGCGGCGCTCTCCGTGCAGGAGTTCGGCGGCTCGCTGTCGGCGCCCGGATGGGCGGAGATCGGGGCGTGGTGGCGCAGGATCCAGTCGTACGAGGACCAGGACCCGGCCGCGCTCAGACGGTATGCGTTCCTGCAGGGCGTGGTGCCGGAGTTGGTACAGCCCTGGCCCGGGCGGGGGGGCGGGCCGGGGCGCGGGGGTGGGGAG
>NZ_JAEIMH010000022.1:11273-58232 GCF_016464295.1 Streptomyces sp. N35
GGCACGGCCCTGGCCGTTGCGGCGGGCCGTGCCGACGATCGGGTTCGGACAGCGCTAGGGCCTGTCCTGTGGATCGGGCCGGGCCCGCGGGGTCCAGGTCCGCGCCCCGCGTGGGTCAGGGCTCCCGCCGTGCCTTCCGTCGCTTCGCGAACCAGGTCCCGCCCCCACCGAGCAGCACCCCGAAGAGCACCGCCGCCACGAGCCACGGCAACGCGAAGAACGAGGTCGAGCCCGTCGTCCTGATCTCCTCGCTGGTGGCCGTCAACTGCACATCGCCCCAGTCCAGTTGAGGCGCACCGCTCCAGCGTTCGGTCAGCTCGACCTTCTGGCGGGGCAGCAGCTCCGAGGGGACCTTCTTCAGGTCGCGGTCGAGGAGCTCGCGGCCGAACAGGCCGTTCGCGCTGAGCTCGACCTTCGGGTTCAGGGTCACATTGCCGCGGTTGTGCAGCGTGTACGTGATCGTCGCGGTGCTCTTGCCGAAGCCCGGCACGAGCGGCCGGTCATGCCGCATCGTCACGTTCTCGACGGACAGCGCCGGCACCGTCGGCCCGCCCACCCGCAGATAGATCCGCGCCCCGACCGCCCGCTGCACCCCGACCTCGACGGAGCCCTCGGCCGGATCGATCTTCTCGTCCAGGGCGACCAGGGCCCCGGGGTGGTCACCGGGCTCGGCGCCCTCCGGCACCTTGATCGTGACCGGGATGTCGAGCGAGCTGCCCGGCGGCACCGTCACCCGGGACTTCTCCGGCTTGGCCCAGGCGCCGACCCCTCGCTGCTTCTCGCCGGGCGAGCGCACCGCGAACCCGCCGTCGCGCGCGGTGTTGTAGGCGTCGGCCGCGTACAGCTTGAACGTCAGCGGTTCCGAGGCCTTGTTGGTGACGGTGACCTTGTCGTTCAGCGTCGTACCGGGGTCTGCCGTGAGATAGAAGTAGGGCCGCCCACCGGGCTGTGCGGACGTGGGATAGACGGACCAGCGGCCGTTGTCGGCGGCATGCGCCGGCGCGGGTACGCCGACGGTGAGCAGCAGTGCGGCCAGGAGCGAGCACGCGGCGACAAGTGCCGCGTACGGATGGAAGGTTCTCGGTGCGGACATGGAGCGTGACCCCCGGTGAACGTTGGGTGGCGGACCGGCCCGTGAGGGGGCCGGCCCGCCGGTTTCGAGATGGGTGCGGATGCCCGACGGGAGAGCCTGCGTGCCAGGCGTCGCCGCGCAGGCGGGGGATTGTTCGCAGGCTCTGAGGGGGACCGTCAGGTCAGGGTGAGCGTGAGGACAGCTGAGTACTCACCAGGTGCCGTGAACTCCGGTACGTTCAGGGACAGTCCGGCGTCGACCGTGAACTCACCGCCGGTCAGTGCGGCATTGGGCGTCTGCGCGAGCGTCGCGCCCTGACCGCCGACCGGACCCGCGGAGCCCGCCGCGCACACGCTCGGGCTGCCCGCCTTGGTGGCACACTTCGGCGTCCAGCTCAGCTTGTCCGCGTCGATGTACGCACCGCCAGGGCCGGTGAACTTGGTGACCTTGCCGGTCAGGGACCAGCCTGCGGGGCCACCGCGGAAGTCCTTGACCGTCACCTGCTGCAGCGCGCCGGTGGACGCGCCGCCCTGGCCGAAGTCGACACCCGACATCTGGACGGTGCTGCCCGCCTGCGTCATGGTCAACTGCCCGGCCTTCACCGAGGACTTGAGGTTCTGGTCCAGGGTCGTGCCGCCGCCGCCCGTGGTGAGCGTGTACGGCTGGGGGCCCGCGCCCTTCGCCGGGTCCCAGGTGTCACCCTCGAAGGCCACGACGCCGACCGTGGCCGGGTCCTTGATCCGCACCCGCATGGTCTGGGTGCCGGCCGCCGTCGCAGTGGTGGTGAGCTTGTCGGCGGTGACCGACGTCCCGTTCCAGCCCGCGAGCGTGACGGGCGCGCCGGGGGTGAAGCCGGTGAGGGTGCCGGTCACGAACGCGTTGGGCTCGCCGGTGGCCGCGCTCAGGGCGAGCGTGCGCGGATTGCCCGGGTCCTCGCCCCCGGTCGCCGTGACGGTCTCGGAGACCGGGGCGGGCGGCGTCTTCACGACGCAGGGGGTGTCGAGCGACATGATGTAGTTCGTGTTGATGTTGTAGTTGCCGGGGGAGAGCGTGATGTCACCGGCCTTGGTGACGGTGAACGAACCCGTCATCTTGAAGCCCGGGAACGGTTCGAGGCCTCCCACCGGTGCGTTCTCGCGCGGTCCCTCGACCGCGATCTCACCGGTCTGCGCTCCGCCGAGCACCACCTTGCCGGACGGCTTCATGATGTTGGCCGGCAGATCGATGTCGACCGGGTTGCCGGCGGCCGGCTTGACCACCTCATAGGTCACGTTGACCGTGTCGCCCACCTTGGGCGCCGCATTGTCGACCGAGATCTTCGCGGTGGTCGGGCCCTCGATATTCGGGATGCCCGCGATCGGCGGCGGTGTGCATATCGTGATGAATTCGACGTTGGCGGGAACCGCGGCGGCAGGGCAAGCGAAAGCCCCGCCTCCTACGATCCCCAGCGCGGCCGCCCCTAATGCGGCCACCCAGCGGCGTCTTCGACCGCCGGAACTCTGTTTCCCTGAAGGCATATCGCCCCCTCCTCGAGTGCGTCGGCGCAGCGGCTCGTCTGCGCCGACAAGGGAGTAATGATGTGCGGGTTGTGTGAGAAGTCAATGGAATGCGAAGACTTCGACTGATGACCCATCAGGTTCTGTCAAGATCCCGCATCACCCGGGGCGCGCAAGAACCGATGCCGCCCGTGAACGGCACCGGTCCTCACTTGCGTATGCGCTGATCAGTCGGCCACGAACGGGCCGGGGGCCTGGTTGCCACCCGCGAAGCACTCGACCGTGACGCCGAAGACCGTGAGCGTCAGGGACGGGGTCGCGCCGATGAACGAGTCCAGCGTGTCGCCGGTGGCGAAGCTGGTCGCACTGGTCAGCGGGCCGCTGTCGAAGGCGCCGCCGGCGGGGATGGCCGGGTTGCTGCTTCCGCCGAAGACAGCCGTGCCCGAGCCGTTGTGGGTCAGGTTCAGACTGGTGGTCACATCGCCCGCGCCGATCGCGAGGGGCGTGGTGACCGCGGTCTTCACCTGGATGGTGATGCTGCTGCCGGACTGCGTGGCGTTGAGCTGGGCGGTGCCGCCGCCCCACGATCCGCAGTCATACGTGGCGGTGGCCTGCGCCGGTGCCACCGCCATCGCGGCCGGCGCGAAGGCCAGCGCTCCCGCGGCGAGCGCGCCCGCCGCCATCGTGCCTATCCCGATCCTGGTGCCTCTCATTCGGTTCCCCTCCATGTAAGGGAGTTGCCGTATGCCGCATGAGGACGCACGTGATCCACGCGGTGGAGTCCCACCGTTCGCCCGGTGTGCGGGCACGCCCATGTGCGGGCACGGCGCTGCAGGGGTGCGTGAAAGGGTGCGCGAAGACCGTCCGTGACTGGGTGCGGGTGCCACACGGAACGCGGGAAGGCCGAGGGCGGTACGGGGGAGCGGCTCTACTCCCCGTACCCAGCCGTCCCAGTAGATCTGACGGTCCGTCGGATAAGTAAGCGCTGCCCATTGAGACCGAATCGGCGCGAGAAGGCAAGGGGAGTTTCCTTGATTCTTCTACTTCCGCGCCGATTCCGGTTACTGACTCGTCAGTCAACATCCCTGCTCAGGGCGGGAGTTGAGGGTGGGATTCAGCCAGCGGGTGTGGTGGAGCGCACGGTTCCGTCGGGCCCCGCGAGCAGAACCGGAGTCCCGGCTCCGCCGAGATCGCGTACGGCCGCGAGGTCCTCTGCCGCAAGCGCTTCCACGGAGCTGACGACAGCGGCCGCCTCGAGTGACTGCGCACCGCTCGCGACGGCCATCGCGACGGCCGTACGCAGCGCACTCAGCTTGAGCGAGTCGAGCGCCACGGTGCCGGCCACGTAGGTGCGCCCGGTCTCGTCGCGTACGGCGGCACCCTCGGGCACCTCGTTGCGGGCACGGGCGCTGCGCGCCAGCGTGACGATCTTGCGGTCCTCGGGGTCGAGGGGGGTGCTTTCGGTCATGCGTCGAGCATACGAAGGGGGCCGGGGGCGCGCCGGGCGGGGCTCGTGCGGCGTCGTCTCCGTGTGCCGCGGTACGGCCGCCCGCGCGCAGGGGCACCCGCGGGGGGGGGGGCCCCCCCCCGGCCCCCCCCCGCGGGCGCCCCCCCCCCCCCCCCCCCCCCCCCCCCCGGGGTGCTCTCCCCTCCAGATCCCTCCCTGAACCCCCGGGGTTCCCCCGCTTCCCCTCCCGTGTCCCCCTGCTGTGGGGGCAGGTGTTACTTGGCCGCCTCGGTGGCGGCCTCGACCTTCTCGACCGCCTTCTTGAAGGCGGCCTGGAAGGCTGCGTCGTCGGCGTCGAACGGTGTGGTCGCCCGGGCGATCACGATCGCGCCTTCGACCCGGGCGACGGCGAGGTCGTACTGCACCGGCTGCCATTCGTCGGAGTCCCACTTCACGGTCAGGCGCTGCGAGCGGGCGGCGTCACCGGCGGTGGGCGCGGGCAGTTCCTTGAAGCGGAAGGTGGCCCGTTCGTCCCCGTCACTCGAGACGACCTCACCCTTGAACGATTCGCAGCCCTTGGCCGAGGGCTTTCCGGCCATGAGGTCCTTCGCGTCCTCGATCGAGTACGCCGTGATTGCGGCGGCCACGTACGGGCCCTTGTCAGCGTCCTTGGCGAAGGCCGAGATCCCGTACGCCTGGGGCTTGGGTCCGTCCTCCTTGCCGATCACCTGGTCGAGGAGCGGCTGGCACTGCTCCTTGTCCGCGTTGCCGACGAAGAAGTCGTTGATGCCGACGGACTTGTCGACCACCGCGCGGTCCGCGCTCCAGCCCGCCGGCATGTCCTTCAGCTCAAGCAGCGCCGCGTCGACCTGTGCCTTGGTGAGCGGCTTCGCGGGAGTTGTCGGCTTCGCCGATTCCGACTTCTTCGCAGCGGGCTTGTCCTCCGCTTCGGCGGAGCCTCCGCAGGCGGCCGCGAAGAGCAGCGAGGACGATGCGAGGGCAGCGATGGCTGCGCGGCGCAGGTTGGTACGCACGAGGGTTCTCCTGAGGGAAAGTGAGGGGGAGGGGTCAGACGCCGGTGCCCTGGGCACCCTTCAACGCGACCTTGCGGGTCTTCTCGACCAGCTTCTCCAGCGCCTGGTCCAGAGCGTTCTGGTCGGCGTTGGACATCGACATCTGCGAGACCGTGATGAGCGTGCCGCCGACGCGTGCCGCGACGGTGTCCGACTGCATCGCGAGGTAGAACTCCTCGTCACCGATCTGGGTGGTGCTCCGGTAACCCACGGTCTCGTCGCCGACCTGGCGTACGGACAGCTCGCTCGTGGTGAAGTCGACGCGCGCGCCGTCCTGTTCGGCGCCGAACGACTCGCAGCCGGTCAGCACGTCGGATGGCTTCATGAACGCCTTGGCCTGCTTCTCCGTGTACGCCTCGACCGTGACCATCAAGTACGGGCCGGCGTCGGAGCTCTTGGTGAAGTAGGCGGCGGCCAAGGCCTTGGGCTTCTCACTCGATCCCCCGGTCATGGAGCCGTCGAGCAGGGGCTGGCACTGAGGCTTGTCGGCCTTGCCGGCGTCGAATTCGTCCTCGGTGGACTCGTCGTCCTCTTCGCTTCCGGACGCGTCGACCTTCCAGCCCTTGGGAAGATCCGCGACCTCGATCAACGCCTCCTCGACCTGCTGCTGCGTCAGCGGCGTGGCCACCGGCTCCGTGGACGGAGAAGCCGACGGCGACTTGGAAGCCTTCGGCTGCTCCTCCGCGTCCGCCGAGCCCCCGCACCCCGCCACGGCCAGCAGCGATACGGCCGCCAACACGCCAGTCACGGCACGGGAGTTACGGGTACGCACAAGGTCTCCTGAAGGGGGTGATCAACCGTCGGCCCACCGTTTGTCGACCTTTGGTATGCCACCAACCTAAGCGTCAGGTAAAGGCGCCCGGCGCGCCGATCGGCCCGTTGAACCGGGACCAAAGTCCCGACCCCGCCTCATCCCTCCACAGGGCCTCAGCCGGCGATCGGATACATCGAGCCACGCCGCCCCTCCGGCGTCGCCAGCCACTCCACCTTGCGTACCGTGTCCGCGACCTGCAGCGGTGTGTGCAGCACGATCACCAGGTCCGGGCGGGCCGGTACGCGCAGTTGGGTCGCCTCGAAGTGGAGGGCGCCGACCATGGGGTGGTCGAGCTGTTTGTTCATCACGCCGCCGGGGGAGATGTCCCGGCGCTCCCACAGCGCCGCGAACTCGGCGCTCGCCTCCTTGGCCTCCTCGACCAGGGCCCGGAAGCCCTCGTCGTCGGGCGACTCGGAACAGGCGGAGCGGAACTGGGCCACCAGGATCTCCGCGTTGGCCTCCCAGTGCGTGGCCCGCGAGCGGTAGAGAGCGTCGGTGAAGAAGTCGATCAGGCAGTTCTGCCGGGTCTCGGGCCGCATCCCGAGGATCATGGCGGCCGCGTCGTTGTACGTGACGCAGTTCCAGTACTGGTCCATGATGTGCGCCGGATACGGCATCCACGCGTCGATGAGCCGCTTCAGACCGTCGCACATCGTGTCGTCGCACCCCTCGACCTGGAGCGCCGGCGGATTGAGCCCCGACAGCACGTACAGATGCCGCCGCTCCGCGCTGGACATCCGCAGCACCCGGGCCACCGAGTCGAGTACCTGCGGCGATACGGAGATGTCGCGGCCCTGCTCCAGCCACTGGTACCAGGACGCCCCGACCCCCGCGAGCACCGCCACCTCCTCGCGCCGCAGCCCGGGGGTGCGCCGGGGGGCGGCCGCGGGCAGCCCCCCCCCCGCCGGCGTCACGCCCGCCCCCCCGCTCACCACGGAGTCGCGCAGCTCCGACAGGCGGTGGTTCTTCATGGCGGCGGTCTCGGTCACTCGCTCTCCCCCCGGAGCTTCACTGGTCGTGCGCACTGCTCGCGCGAACTGGCGGCATGGCTGGTGGTGCGGCCACCAGGATAAGTTCCCACTCTCCACGGATATTCCGATGGCCCGAGGCTCTTGGTCATGGCACTCGACACCTCCGCCCCCTCGGCCAATCCCTCAGCGGATACGGATAGTTCCGTACGTATCGCCGAAAACGCCCCCGCCCCCGCCCCCACCTCTGTCCAGCCCGCCGCCCGCCTCTCCGCCCGCGACAAGCTCGTCCTCTTCGTGCTCTGCGCCGCCCAGTTCATGGTCGCGCTCGACTTCTCCGTACTGAACGTGGCACTGCCCGTCCTCGGCGCTGACCTCAACATGAGCGACGCCGCGCTGCAGTGGGCCGTGACCGCCTTCGCGCTGCCGTCCGGCGGATTCCTGCTCCTGTCCGGGCGGCTCGGTGACCTGTACGGCAGGCGCCGGCTCTTCCTGTCCGGACTCGCCCTGTTCGGCGCCGCCTCGGTGCTCGCGACCTTCGCCTGGGACGCCCCGTCGTTCCTCGCCGCGCGTGCGCTGCAGGGCATCGGCGCGGCCGCGATCGTGCCCACCGGCATGGCGCTCCTGACCACCACCTTCCGCGAAGGCCCGCAGCGCGACAGGGCGCTCGGCCTGTCCGGCACCCTGATGTCCCTCGGCTTCACGGTCGGCATGGTGCTCGGCGGCATCCTCACCGACACCCTCGGCTGGCGCTCGACGATGGGACTGCTCGCCCTGTTCGCCGTGATCGTGCTGCCCCTCGCCCCCGCGCTGCTCACGGAGTCCCGCAACCCCGAGCGTCCGCGGCTCGACGTACCCGGCGCGATCACCGTCACCGGCGGACTGCTCGCCCTGATCTACGCCCTGACCACGGCCGCCGAGCACGGCTTCGGCACCCTTGACGTCCAACTCACGCTGACCGCCGGTCTGTTGCTGCTCGCCGCGTTCGTCCGGATCGAGTCCCGCACCGCCCAGCCGCTCGTCTCGCTGCCGATGCTGCGCCGCCCGAGCGTCGCCTGGGGCAATATCGGCGGCCTGATCACGTTCTCCATGATGACGACGATCGTCTTCGTCCTGACCCTCTACCTGCAGGAGACCCTCGGCCTCTCGCCCCTCCAGACGGGCATCGTCTTCGGGGTCCAGGGCCTGGCCGCCCTCGTCTCCGGCACCCTGACGCCGCGTGTCGTCGGCCGCGTCGGCTCCCGCAAGGTCCTGGTGGTCGGCCTCACCGGACAAGCGGTGTTCACGGCCGGTCTCCTGGTGACCGGCACCGGCACCCTCGGGGTCGTGCTCGCGACCCTGGTGGCCTCCCTTGCCTGCGTCTTCCACATGGGCGCGATCATCTCGTACGGCATCACCGTCACCTCCGGCGTCCCGGACGAGCAGCAGGGCCTGGCCACCGGCCTCGTCACCAGCAGCCAGCAGCTCGGTCTGACGATCGGCATCCCGCTGCTCGGTGTGCTCGCCACCACCGCGGACGATCTGACCTCCGGCTATCACACGGTGGTCGCCCTCGACGCGGCGATCGTGCTGGTGGCCGCCGCGCTGATCGCGCTCGGACTGCGGAAGTCCGTACCGCAGAAGTCCGCAACCCAGAAGCCGGTACCGCAGAAGTCCGTGCAGCAGTAGGGGAGTTCAACCCCGGTCGAGCCGCAGCCGCTCCGCCTTCGGCAGTCCCGCGACCACCAGATCGTACGAATCCTCGATGAGCTCCCGGACAACGGCGTCCGGGAGCTCTCCCACGGTCACGGTGTTCCAGTGCCGCTTGTTGACGTGCCAGCCGGGCACGATCGCCGGATGCCGCTCGCGCTGCAGGACCGCGTTCTCGGGCTCGGCCTTGAGCGTGAGCGTCAGCGGCTGCTCGTCGAGCGCGCCGAACGCGAAGATCTTGCCGAGCACCTTGAAGGTGGAGAGCTCCTGATGGCGCGAGAAGGGGAACTCCTCCACCGCCGCGTTGAACGACAGGCAGAACGCGCGCAGGTCAGCGGGTTTCATCCTTGGTGTCCTCCAGGTCCGGTACCGCCACCGGCTCCACGAGCACCGTCATGATCTTGTTGCGCCGGCCCGCAGCCGATTCCGCGGTGAGCTTCAGGGAGCGTCCGTCGGGCAGCTCGACCAGGGCCTCGGCACCCGCGATCGGGACCCTGCCGAGCGCCTTCGCGAGCAGACCGCCGACCGTCTCCACATCGTCGTCGTCGAACTCCTCGAGCCCGTACAGCTCGCCGAGGTCCTCCACATCGAGCCGCGCGGTGACCCGGAAACGGTCCTCACCGAGCTCCTCGACGGGGTCGATCTCGCGGTCGTACTCGTCGGTGATCTCGCCGACGATCTCCTCGAGGATGTCCTCGATGGTGACGATGCCGGCCGTGCCGCCGTACTCGTCGATCACGACCGCGACATGGTTGCGGTCCTGCTGCATCTCGCGCAGCAGATCACCGGCGTTCTTGGTGTCCGGTACGAAGGACGCGGGCCGCATCGCGGTGGAGACCAGCTCGGACTCGGCGTCCCGGTTGATATGGGTCTTGCGGGCCAGGTCCTTGAGATAGACCATCCCGACCACGTCGTCCTCGCTCTCACCCGTCACCGGGATCCGCGAGAACCCGGACCTGAGCGCGAGCGTGAGCGCCTGCCGGATGGTCTTGTACCGCTCGATGACGATCAGGTCCGTACGCGGCACCATCACTTCGCGTACGAGGGTGTCGCCGAGCTCGAAGACCGAGTGCACCATCCGGCGCTCGTCGTCCTCGATCAGCGACTCCTGCTCGGCCAGGTCCACCATCGCGCGCAGCTCGGCCTCGGACGCGAACGGTCCCCGGCGAAACCCCTTGCCGGGGGTCAGCGCGTTACCGATCAGGATCAGGAGGCGGGGGATCGGGCCCATGATCCGGGCCAGCGGCAGCAGAACGTACGCGGAGGCCGTCGCCGTATTGAGCGGATGCTGACGTCCGATGGTGCGCGGCGAGACACCGACCGCCACATAGCTGACGAGCACCATCACACCGATGGCGACCGCGAGGGCCTGCCAGGTCGCGTCGAACTCCCGCAGACAGGCGTACGTGACGAGCGAGGCGGCGGCCATCTCGCAGGCGACGCGGACGAGCAGTGCCACATTCAGATAGCGCGTCGGATCGGCAGCGACCTGCTCCAGCTTGGCGCTGCCCCGGCGGCCCTGGCGTACCGCCTCGGCCGCACGGAAGCTGGAAACGCGCGCGAGGCCCGCCTCCGCACAGGAGGCGAGCCAGGCGACGATCACCAGCGCGATGACGCCGAGGATCAGTGCGGTACTCACGAGACCGTGGGCGCCGGCGACGGACCGGTCATGCCGCGCTCTTCGCGCCAGCCGTCGACGATCGCGGCCTGCAGGCCGAACATCTCGGCCTTCTCGTCCGGCTCCTCATGGTCGTACCCGAGCAGGTGCAGCACCCCGTGCACGGTGAGCAGCTGCAGCTCCTCGTCCATGGAGTGCTCGGTCTCGGCGTCCTTGCCCTGCTTCTCGGCGACCTCCGGGCAGAGCACGATGTCGCCGAGCAGACCCTGCGGCGGCTCCTCGTCGTCCTTCATGGGCGGCCGCAGCTCGTCCATCGGGAACGACATGACATCCGTCGGGCCCGGCAGGTCCATCCACTGGATGTGCAGCTGCTCCATGGCGTCGGTGTCCACGACGATCACCGACAGCTCGGAGAGCGGGTGGATCCGCATCCGCGCGAGCGCATAGCGGGCGATGTCGAGGATCGCCTGCTCGTCGACCTCGGTTCCGGACTCGTTGTTGACGTCGATCGCCATGGTGCGCTGTTGCTCCGTATTTAAAATGTCACGGCCGCTTGGTGCGGCCGCCCTTGTGGGTGCCGTTCTCCGTGCCGTGCTCGCTGTCGTACTTCTCGTAGGCGTCGACGATACGGCCGACGAGCTTGTGCCGTACGACATCGTGCGACGTGAGCCGCGAGAAGTGCACATCGTCCACGCCCTCCAGGATCTCCTGGACCTGGCGCAGACCGCTCTTCGTGCCGCTCGGCAGGTCGACCTGGGTGACGTCACCGGTGATGACGATCTTCGATTCGAAGCCGAGCCGGGTCAGGAACATCTTCATCTGCTCGGGCGAGGTGTTCTGGGCCTCGTCGAGAATGATGAAGGCGTCATTGAGGGTGCGGCCACGCATGTACGCCAGCGGCGCCACCTCGATCGTCCCGGCGGCCATCAGGCGCGGGATCGAGTCGGGGTCGAGCATGTCGTGCAGCGCGTCGTAGAGCGGGCGCAGATACGGGTCGATCTTCTCGTAGAGCGTGCCCGGCAGGAATCCCAGGCGCTCGCCGGCCTCGACCGCGGGACGGGTCAGGATGATGCGGTTGACCTGCTTGGACTGCAGGGCCTGCACCGCCTTCGCCATGGCGAGATAGGTCTTGCCCGTACCGGCGGGGCCGATGCCGAAGACGATCGTGTGCTTGTCGATGGCATCGACGTACAGCTTCTGGTTGAGCGTCTTGGGCCGGATCGTGCGGCCCCGCGAGGACAGGATGTTCTGCGTGAGCACTTCGGCCGGGGTCTCCTCCGGCCCTTCCCCGTTCTCGCTCGCCCTGAGCATGGCGATCGAGCGTTCCACTGCGTCCTCCGTCATCGGCTGCCCCGTGCGGAGCACCAGCATCATCTCGTCGAACAGGCGCTGTACGAGAGCGACTTCTTCGCGGTCGCCGACGGCGCTGATCTCATTGCCCCGGACATGAATGTCGGCCGCCGGGAAGGCCTTCTCGATCACACGCAGCAGGGAGTCTCCGGAGCCGAGCACCGTCACCATGGGGTGCTTGGCAGGCACGGTGAACCGGGCTCGTGCGGGGCCCTGCGCGGAGGGCTGAGCTGTCGGTGTCTGAGTCATGGGCCGGCGCTGTGGCCTGAGGTCGTCCTCCTCGTACGGGGCTCCGCCTGAGGCGGCGGACCTTGCACTCCAAGGGTACGTCGGGGGACTGACAGGACCGAGGGGTTTTACGGCGCCCGGCGGACGGTTGGCGCCCCGGGCCGTTGTTTTAAGGGGCACCGTGGCAGGCAGCCCTCCAGGTATCAGGGACAATGGGCCGCATGAGCGCACCTTCCTCCGAGTCGCAGGCACCGCACCGCGCAGGTTTTGCCTGCTTCGTGGGCCGGCCCAACGCGGGCAAGTCCACCCTGACCAACGCACTCGTGGGCCAGAAGGTCGCCATCACGTCGAACCGGCCGCAGACCACGCGGCACACGGTGCGCGGCATCGTGCACCGCGAGGACGCGCAGCTGATCCTGGTGGACACCCCGGGGCTCCACAAGCCGCGCACCCTCCTCGGCGAGCGGCTCAACGACGTCGTGCGTACGACGTGGGCCGAGGTCGACGTCATCGGTTTCTGTCTGCCGGCGAACGAGAAGCTCGGTCCGGGCGACCGTTTCATCGCCAAGGAGCTCGCGGGGATCAAGAAGACCCCGAAGATCGCGATCGTGACCAAGACGGACCTGGTCGACTCCAAGGCGCTCGCCGAGCAGCTGATCGCCATCGACCGGCTCGCGCAGGAGCTGGGCTTCGAGTGGGCCGAGATCATCCCGGTCTCCGCGGTCAAGGGCGATCAGGTCGACCTGCTCGCCGACCTCCTCGCGCCGCTGCTGCCCGAGAGCCCGCCGCTCTACCCGGAGGGCGACCTCACGGACGAGCCGGAGATGGTGATGGTCGCGGAGCTGATCCGCGAGGCCGCGCTCGAAGGCGTACGGGACGAGCTGCCGCACTCGATCGCGGTGGTCGTCGAGGAGATGCTGCCGCGCGAGGACCGTCCGGCGGACAAGCCGCTGCTCGACATCCACGCGAACGTCTACATCGAGCGCTCCAGCCAGAAGGGCATCATCATCGGCCCGAAGGGCAAGCGGCTGAAGGACGTCGGGACGAAGTCCCGCAAGCAGATCGAGGCGCTGCTCGGTACGCCGGTCTTCCTCGACCTGCATGTGAAGGTCGCCAAGGACTGGCAGCGGGACCCGAAGCAGCTGCGGAAGCTGGGGTTCTAGCCGGACTCATGCGTTCGGCAGCGTGCCCTACTTGAGGTGGACGAGACCGTCCGTCGTGATCGTCGGACGGCCGCTGGTGCCGACCACGACGATCTTCACGGTGTGCTTGGCGCTGCCGGCCCAGGTCTTCGTCCAGATCGCCTGGCGGTACTTCACGGTGGAGGACTTCAGGTCGACGGTGCTGACCTTGACGCCGTCCACGTAGACGTACGCCTGACCCGAGGTCGACGCCCGGCTGACCACCCACGAGGCGGAGCGGCCGGTGAACGTCCAGGTCAGGCTCGCGCCCTTGGAACCGCTCGAGTACGACTTGCCGCCCAGGTAGCTGGTGGACGATCGGCTCGTCCAGCTGCCGGACTTGACCGCGGAGGTCTCCTGCAGGATGACCGGCGTGAAGGCCGCGGACGCCGTACGGGAGTTGCCCGCGACGTCGTACGCCGCCATCGACCAGGTGGTCGCGGTGCCGGGCTTGGCCGTGCGGGCGACCGAGGTGGTGGTCGGGCCGAATGTGGCGGCGGTGGGAACGAGCTGCTTGACGCTCTGCAGGGCCGCGTTGTCGACGGCCTTCCAGCGCAGGCTCACCGGGACCGAGGTGGTGTTGACGGTGCCGGTGGCCAGGGCCAGGTTCGGAGCGGTCGAGAAGGTCGGCGCGGTCGTCTCCGCCACGAAGTTCTGCGCGGTGGTGGTCACGGTCCTGCCGGACTGGTGCACGGCCCGTACGGCGACGGTGTGGTTGCCCAGGGCGAGGGTGGCGGCGACCGAGGTGGCCGTACCGGAGGCGGTGGCGGCGACCTTGCCGTCCACGAGGAGCTCGAATCGCTTGATGAGCGTTCCGGGCGTCGTGGCCGACCACTTCGCGGTGATCGCGCCCTTCGTGTAAGACGTCGTACCGGATACGACCGCACCGGAGACCGAGGTGACCTTCAGGCCCTGCACCGGTCCGGACGCCATGGTGCGGATGGCCGGCAGCTGGGCGTACAGGGAGTTGCCCGGGCACTGCGTGTTGTAGCCGTCGCGGTGGGCGGAGACCCGGTTGAACGTGTACGTGCTGCCCGCGGTGAAACCGGTGCCGAAGTAGTTCTTCTGTGTGGCGCCCGCGGTGAGCTGGACGGTGCCCGACGGGTCGGCGTTGTACTGGCCGAGCTTCCAGGCGGCGATCCGGGCGACCGAAGTCTGTGCGGCCGAGGCGGCGCCGGTGGTCGTGTAGTTGCCGAGGACCGCGATGCCGGTCGACTCACGGTTCCAGCCGTAGGTGTGCGCGCCGAGCACCGGCAGGTCGATGCCGCCCTTTCGGCCTTCGAAGACCGTGCCGCACTTGTCGACCAGGAAGTTGTAGCCGATGTCGTTCCAGCCGTTCGTCCGCGTGTGGTACGCGTGGAGGCCCCGGACGACGGCCGCCGAGTCGGTGCAGGAGTAGGTGTTGGTGCCGTCCGTGTGGTGCACGAAGACGGCCTTGACGTCGGCGTTGTACTCCGAGGGGTCGGGGCTCAGCTTCTCGTCGGCGCCCCAGCCGGCACGCGAGGTGACCGGCGGCTGGGGCACGGACGACGGCGGTGCGGTGGGCGTCGTGGGCGAGGGGCTGGTGGACGGCGAAGCAGAAGCAGAAGCCGAAGCCGAAGCCGAAGCAGGGGTAGAAGCAGAGGCCGAAGCAGAGGCATCAGCAGAAGCCGATGCCGACGGGCTGTCCGAGGGCGAGGCGCTCGTGCTCCCGCTCGGCGTCACGCCGGGCGTCGTCGCGCCGGGCGTCGTCTCGGCCGCGTACGCCGCCGGCTCGTACGCCGCGGGCTCGGCCTGCGTCTCGGCCTTGGTCACCACGCCCGGGTCGATCAGGCTGACCTCGAGGCCCTTGGGGAGCGCGGAGGTGGAGCCGTCCTTGTGGACGACCTGGACCTGGACACCGTCGGAGGGGCCCACCCAGATCGGCTCGGTGGCGCCGCGCGCCTCGTCCCGGGCCTCGGGGTCCTCCAGCGGGTCGACGTTCGCCTCGAGGTCCTGCCACCCGGACCACGCGCCGGTCCCGATGCCGCGGGTGCGCACCTGGGCCGTGCCCTGCAGCCGCTTCTCCGCGTCCGTCCAGGAGACACCGAGCATCGAGAACTGCTCGGTCTCCGTACGCGGCAGCTCACGCCGGCCGTTCTCCGCGCTCTTGAGCGTCAGGTCGTAGACCTTCACCGGACGCTTGGCCCGGCCCGTGTCCGACGCTCCGCCGGAGGGGCTCGCGACGGCGTAGGTGATGATGCCGCCGCCTCCCACCAGCACCGCACTCAGCGTCAGCCAGGCTCGGCGCTTCATGCTGAGCGGTCTGTATGCATGCGACATGCGTCGACTCACGGATTCCCACCCCTGAAAGGTCCGAGGACCAAAGAAAGAAGTCACTGGAGGCGCACCCGTCACAGGTGCGGCCACGCTTGGACAGCGGGGTGGGAGAGGGAACTGTCACTGCCGAACCGCTTCAAGTGACCTAAGTCACGTTACGGCTGGGGGGATTGGGGCACGTGGGGCGACTCGATCGCCTCCTGGGTGCCTTCTTCGAGCACCCGTCCTAGGCGCCCTCTTTGAGCACCCGCGAGATCAACTTCCGCTGCGGCTCGGTGAGCCGTGGATCCGCGCAGTACACGGTCCGTCCGTCGACGGTGATCTGGTACGTGAAGCCGTCCGGCACCCCGACCGGGGGCGAGGGCCGGCCCTGCGCGACCGCCTCCTCGGCGAGCGCCTGCCAGTCCGCCGCGTCCAGGCGGCCTTTCGTATCGACCGAGCGGTGGTGATCGAGACCGCCGAATCCTCCGGTACGCCTGACTTGGATACGCATGTCTTCCTGTCTAGTACGGGGCGGGCCGGTGCGGAACCCGCCCCGGACTCGGATCAGGAGGACGCGACGCCCACCTGGGACCAGGCCTTGACCACCGCCTGATGCTCCTCGCCCTCCCCGTAACGGGAGGCCGCGGCCGCCACCGTCGCCTTGGCGAAGTCCTCGAAGTCCGCGTCGACTTCGAGCCCGCCGGCCGTCAGCGTGTCGTACCAGATCTGCCCGGCCCGCTCCCACGCGTTACCGCCGAGGGCCTCCGCCGCCAGGTAGAACGCGTGGTTGGGGATACCGGAGTTGATGTGCACGCCGCCGTTGTCGCGGCCGGTGCGCACATAGCCGTCCATCGTGGCCGGCTGCGGGTCCTTGCCGAGCACGTCGTCGTCGTACGCCGAACCCGGCTCCTTCATCGAGCGCAGCGCCTTGCCCGTGACGCGCGGCGCGAGCAGCCCCGCGCCGATCAGCCAGTCGGCCTGTTCGGCGTTCTGGCCGAGCGTGTACTGCTTGATGAGCGAACCGAAGACGTCCGAGATCGACTCGTTGAGCGCGCCCGGCTGCCCGAAGTACGAGAAGTTCGCGGTGTACTGCGTGACACCGTGGGCCAGTTCGTGGCCGATGACGTCCACGGGGATCGTGAAGTCGAGGAAGATCTCCCCGTCCCCGTCGCCGAACACCATCTGCTCGCCGTTCCAGAAGGCGTTCCCGTAGTCCTCGCCGAAGTGCACGGTGGCGATGAGGGGGAGGCCCTGGCCGTCGATGGAGTTGCGCGAGAAGGCCTTCAGGAACAGCTCGAAGGTCGCGCCGAGCCCCGCGTACGCACGGTTGACCGTCGCGTCCTTGCCGGGCTTGTCGCCCTCGCCGCGGACCTTCTTGCCCGGCAGGTCCTGCTTCCTCTTCGCGTCGTGGATGGTGCGCTGCGGCTTCTCCGGCTCGGCCGCGGGAGCCACGGAGGGGGCGCCGACGACCGTGGTCAGCCGGCGCGCGGTGCGCTGGGCGGCGTCCGCGACGAGGGTCTTACGGGCGGCTGCGGACAGCTGGGGGTCCCCGGACCTGGCGAGCTTGTCGAGGACGTGGGGCGGCACGATGGTGCAGAAGACAGGCTCGAAGCCTGGGCGGTTGGCGGTCATGGCGGCACAGTGGCACTGAGTCACCGTCCTGTCACTAGGTGCAACCATGATCGGTGAACGGGATTCGCGAGATCGGGGGAAGACCGGCCATTACGAGTGATTCGTCACCACTGGCCCGATAAGTACTGCCGGTCCCGCATACTGAAACGGTCCCGCGCCCGGCGCCCGCCTCGGCTACGCTGCTCGGCATCATGCGTTACGGGCTGCTTCTCCTTAGCTGCCGCGGCGAGGGCCTGTAAGACGTAGGCCGACCCCCTCCCCGCGGAGTTTGGTGTTGCGCTACGACCCGTCGGCCGCCCACGAGCGGACCAATGAGGAGCCCTACGCATCATGACTACGTTTCAAAATGCCGCAGTCGCAGGCAACGAGACGCCCATCACCAACGCCACGCACGACCAGAAGCCCTCGGGCATGCCGGTCCACAAGTACCGCGGGTACGAGGACGTGGACATCGCCGACCGCATCTGGCCCTCGCGGCGCATCACCAAGGCGCCTCGCTGGCTGTCCACGGATCTGCGGGACGGCAACCAGGCCCTGATCGACCCGATGTCGCCCGAGCGCAAGCGCCGGATGTTCGACCAGCTGGTCAAGATGGGCTACAAGGAGATCGAGGTCGGCTTCCCGGCCTCCGGCCAGACCGACTTCGACTTCGTACGGTCGATCATCGAGGAGCCGGGTGCCATCCCGGACGACGTCACCATCTCCGTACTGACCCAGGCCCGTGAGGACCTGATCGAGCGGACCGTGGAGTCCCTGAAGGGCGCAAAGCGCGCGACGCTGCACCTGTACAACGCGACCGCGCCGGTCTTCCGCCGGGTCGTCTTCCGCGGCTCCAAGGAAGACATCAAGCAGATCGCCGTGGACGGTACGCGGCTGGTGATGGAGTACGCCGAGAAGCTGCTGGACGAGCGCACCACCTTCGGCTACCAGTACAGCCCCGAGATCTTCACCGACACCGAGCTGGACTTCGCCCTGGAGGTCTGCGAGGCCGTATGCGACGTATGGCAGCCGGGTCCGGGCCGCGAGATCATCCTCAACCTGCCCGCCACGGTGGAGCGTTCGACCCCGTCGACGCACGCGGACCGCTTCGAGTGGATGGGCCGCAACCTGACCCGCCGTGAGTACGTCTGCCTGTCGGTGCACCCGCACAACGACCGCGGCACCGCGGTGGCCGCCGCGGAACTGGCCCTGATGGCCGGCGCCGACCGTATCGAGGGCTGCCTGTTCGGCCAGGGCGAGCGCACCGGCAACGTCGACTTGGTCACGCTGGGCATGAACCTGTTCTCGCAGGGCGTCGACCCCGAGATCGACTTCTCCGACATCGACGAGATCCGTCGCACGTGGGAGTACTGCAACCAGATGGAGGTCCACCCGCGCCACCCGTACGTGGGCGACCTGGTCTACACGTCCTTCTCCGGCTCCCACCAGGACGCCATCAAGAAGGGCTTCGACGCGATGGAGGCCGACGCCAAGGCCAAGGGCGTCACCGTCGACGACATCGAGTGGGCCGTGCCGTATCTGCCCATCGACCCGAAGGACGTGGGCCGCTCCTACGAGGCGGTCATCCGGGTCAACTCGCAGTCCGGCAAGGGCGGTATCGCGTACGTCCTGAAGAACGACCACAAGCTGGATCTGCCGCGCCGTATGCAGATCGAGTTCTCGAAGCTGATTCAGGCCAAGACGGACGCCGAGGGCGGCGAGGTCACGCCTGCCGACATCTGGGCCACGTTCCAGGACGAGTACCTGCCCAATCCGCGCAACGCCTGGGGCCGGATCCAGGTGCGCAACGGCCAGTCCACGACCGACCGCGACGGCATCGACACGCTGACCGTCGAGGCCGAGGTGGACGGCGTGGAGACCACCCTGGTCGGCACGGGCAACGGTCCGATCTCGGCGTTCTTCCACGCGCTGCAGGGCGTCGGTATCGACGCACGCCTGCTGGACTACCAGGAGCACACGATGAGCGAGGGCGCCTCCGCGCAGGCCGCCTCGTACATCGAGTGCGCGATCGGCGACAAGGTCCTGTGGGGCATCGGCATCGACGCCAACACCACGCGCGCCTCGCTGAAGGCGGTCGTCTCGGCGGTCAACCGCGCCTCGCGCTGACCCGTTCCGGCCCCCGCTGATCCTTTTCGGCATCCGCCGACCGGAGCCCCGACCGCCGCCCGCCCCCGCCGCCACCCCGGAGTTGGGCCGAGGGGGCACCGACCTTTTTCTGTACGTGTGTACGTACGGTCTTGGCCAATCTGGCGGCACAGGTGCTGACGGGCAATCACTGATGTGGCTAACATCACGCCAACGCGGCAGCGTTGCCGAAGCGTTACGGAGGTGTGGCGTGCGGACCAGTGGACGAGTTGGTCGAAACCCCGGCGTACTGGGACGCATCTGCGGTGTCCGTACCGCGTGGAACACCATCGGCGACGGAGAGTTCTTCTGCCCGGGCTGCGGCGGGGACCGCAACTACCGGCGCAGGACCGGCCGCAGGCGCTTCACGCTGCTCGGTGTGCCGCTGCTTTCGCGCGGCACCGCGGGCCCGGTCGTCGAATGCGCCTCGTGCCGCGACCACTTCGGGACCGACGTCCTCGACCACCCGACCACGCACCGGTTCTCCGCGATGCTGCGCGACGCCGTGCACACGGTCGCCCTCGCGGTCCTCGCGGCCGGCGGCACCTCTTCTCGTACGGTGCTCTCGCGTGCCGTCGGGGCGGTGCGCTCCGCGGGCTTCGACGACTGCACGGAGGACCAGCTGACCACGCTGGTCGCCGCGCTCGCCGAGGACACGGGGCGGCTGCCCGGCGGCCCCTGCGACCCCTCGGGGGTCACCCTCGCGATCGAACTCCACGAGGCGCTCGACCCGTTGGCCCCGCATCTGGCCCCGCCCGGGCGGGAGGCGATCCTGCTGCAGGCCGCGCGGATCGCTCTCGCGGACGGTCCGTACACCCCCGCCGAGCGCGAGGTGCTCGCCACGGTGGGAGCCGCGCTGACCATGGGGGCCGAGGACGTCGAACGGCTCCTGGCGGCCGCCCGTACGCCGTCGTGATCCCGTACGAGCAGCGGCCGTTACTCCCCAGGGAGTAACTCCACCCCCGGGCCACCCCGGGGAGTACCCCCCAACTCGCCCGCACGTCCGACGAAAGCCGCCCTGCCCGCCGGGAGTCTGGTGACGACCGGACAACGGGACGAGGGAGGGATTCGCCATGACGGCGAAGACGCAGGGCAGGACCCGCAGGCGGGCGATTCCGTGGGTGATGCTCGGGCTGTGGGTGGCGATTCTCGCGCTCGCCATGCCGTTCGCGGGCAAGACCGGGGATGTGCAGCAGGACAGGGCCGTCGACTATCTGCCGGCCAGTGCCGACTCCACCCGGGTGGCCAAGATCCAGGAGCAGCTGCCGGGCGGCGAGTCCACCGAGCTGGTGCTCGTCTACCACCGTGACGGCGGGCTGACCGCGCAGGACAAGACCACCGCTCAGGCGCAGATCGACGAGATCGCCGGGCAGCACAAGCTCGTGGGCACCCCCGAGGCCGTACCGGCGAAGGGCGGGGACACCCTGTTCTACCCGGTGGCGAGCAATGAGCCCGGTTCGGACGAGAAGCTGCGGGACGCGTTCGTCAACGAGGTACGGGAAGTCGCCGAAGGCAGCGGCGGGTTGAGCGTCGACGTCGGCGGACCCGGTGCGCTCGCGACCGATGCCTCCGAGGTCTACAACGCGCTCGACGGACCGCTGCTCTACACGACCGTCGCCGTCGTCGCGATCCTGCTCATCATCATCTACCGCAGCCCGCTCCTGTGGCTGGTCCCGCTGATCGTCGCCGGCATCGCCGACATGCTGTCCCTCGCCGTGACGTACGGGCTGCACCAGGCCTTCGACATCACGGTCAGCGGGCAGTCCACCGGCATCATGACGGTGCTCGTCTTCGGTGCGGGGACGGACTACGCACTGCTCCTGATCGCCCGCTACCGCGAGGAACTGCGCCGCCAGGAACGCCCGTTGGACGCCATGGCCACCGCCCTGCGCGGCTGCGGCCCCGCGATCCTCGCCTCCTCCGGAACGGTCGCCGCGGGCATGCTGTGCCTGCTCGCCGCCGACCTCAACTCCAGCAGCGGCATGGGCCCGACGGCCGCCGTCGGCGTGCTGTGCGCCCTTGTCGCGATGACCACGCTGCTGCCCGCGCTGCTCGTGCTGCTCGGCCGCCGGGTGTTCTGGCCGCTGATCCCCGCCTTCGGCTCCGAGCCCAAGCAGCGCCGGAGCATCTTCGGGGCCATGGGCGCCTCGGTGCAGCGCCGTCCGCTCGCCGTGCTCGTCTCCTCGGCGGTGGTGCTCGGTGCCCTTGCGCTCGGCGCGTTCAACCTCTCCGGGAGCGTGAAGCAGGAGGACTCCTTCACCAAGACCCCCGAGGCCGTACGGGCGATGACAACGCTCTCCGACGCGTACCCGGAGCGCTCCAGCCAGCCGATCACCATCCTCGCGCCGAACGGTGAAGCCGCCCAGGTCCTCGGCGCCGCACGGGACACCAAGGGGGTGTCCGCCGCCGAACAGGGGCGCAGCGGCGACACCTGGACCGAGATCTCCGTGATCGCCGAAGCCCCGCCGCAGTCCGCGGCCGAGACCGCGACCATCGAGAAGCTCAGGGACACGCTCGACACCAGCCTGGTCGGCGGGCCCAGCGCTCAGCAGCTCGACCTTCAGGACACCAGCTCGCGCGACACGATGGTCGTCGTACCGATCGTGCTGCTGTCCGTCCTGCTCATCCTGATCGTGCTCCTGCGCTCGCTGGTCGCCCCGCTTCTCCTGACCGCGGCCGTGGTCGCGGTGTGGGGCGCTTCGCTCGGTATCGGCGGACTGGTCTTCGATTCGGTCTTCGGCTTCGAGGGCTCCGACCCCGGACTCCCGCTGATCTCCTTCGTGTTCCTCGTCGCCCTGGGCGTCGACTACGGCATCTTCCTGATGCACCGGATGCGCGAAGAGGTCCTCGGCGGCCTCGGCACCCCGGCCGCGGCGCTCACCGCACTGCGCACCACCGGAGGCGTGATCGCGTCGGCGGGCCTGGTGCTCGCGGCGACCTTCGGGGTTCTGATGAACATGCCGCTCGTCCAGCTCGTCGAGATGGGCTTCGTGGTCTCGGTCGGCGTGCTGCTCGACACCTTCCTCGTCCGCACCTATCTGGTGACCTCGGCGAGCATGGTGCTCGGCAGCAAGGTGTGGTGGCCGGGCCCGCTGTCGAAGATGCCGGCGCGGACCGTGGCGCCCGAGCGGGCCGAGCAGCCCGCGGCGACCGTGTGAGGCACCCGCGGCCCGATCGGCAAGGATGGGGGATGTGTTGAGGATCAAGCTGCCGTCCCGGAACGACGAGAGGCGGCCCACGCCGCGCGACTGGCTGCTCGCGGCCGGGGTCGGCGTGGCGTCGATCCCGCTGGCGTTCGTGGCGCAGGGCGACAACGCCCATACGCCGGACGTGCTCGGCTGGACACTGTTCGCCCTGTCGGCGCTGACGCTGGCCTGGCGGCGGTACTTCCCGATGGGCGTCCTGGTCGCGCTCATCGTGCTCGAGGGCACCTACCACCGCCTGAACAACGCCCACTCGGCGCTGATCCCGGTGACGATGGTCGCCATCTACTCGCTCGCGGTGGCCGGGCCCAGGCGACGGACCCTGACCGTGCTGCCCACGCTGCTCGGCCTCAGCGTGATCATGCTTCTCAGCGTCAACCCGCACCAGGGCGTGGAGTTGCTGCGGATCTCCGGCTGGATCATGGCCTGCGCACTCACGGGAGAGGCGGTCCGCGTGCACCGCAACTACATCGGCGCCATCGTGGAGCGCGCCGAACGCGCCGAACGCACCCGCGAGGAGGAGGCCGCGCGCCGCGTCGCCGAAGAACGGCTGCGGATCGCCCGCGACCTGCACGATCTCCTCGCGCACTCCATCACGTTGATCGGCGTGCAGACCTCCGTCGCCTCCCACGTCCTCACCGTCGACCCGGACCGCCTCGACCGCGCGGCGATATCCAAGGCGCTCGACGAGATCTCCGAGACCTGCCGCACGGCCCGCGGCGAACTGCGCTCCACGCTCGAAGTGCTGCGGGAGGCCGAACTCCCCGACGGGCGCGGGCCGTTGCCGGGCCTGGACGGGCTGTCCGATCTCGCGGACTCCGCCCGTACGGCAGGCGCCCATGTGACCTTGGACGTCCAGGTGGCGGATGCCCAGGCCGCGGTGGGCGCGGCCGTCTACCGCCTCGTACAGGAGGCGCTCACCAATGCCGTACGGCATGCGGGGCCGGGCGTGAAGGTCGCGGTGCGCGTGGTGCCCGAAGGCGCCTGGGGGCTGCGCCTGAGCGTCGAGGACGACGGTCCCGAAGGGGCCGCGCCCGCCCGCACCGGCACCCCGGGATACGGTCTCGTCGGGATGCGGGAACGGGTCCGCAGCGTGGGCGGCACCTTGGACGCGGCTCCGCGCGAGACGGGCGGTTTCGCGGTGACGGCGGTGCTGCCGCTGGGGCTCGCGGCCGCGGGGGAGAGGAGCGAGGGATGACCATCCGAGTGCTGCTCGCGGACGATCAGCGCCTGGTGCGCGCGGCGTTCGCGATGCTGGTCGAATCGGCCATGGACATGGAGGTCGTCGGTCAGGCGGGCACCGGACGCGAGGCCGTCGAACTGGCCCGCAGCGAACGCGCCGACCTGGTCGTCATGGACATCCGGATGCCCGATCTCGACGGCATCGAGGCGACCCGTCTGATCGCCGCGGACGAGGACCTCGCGGGCGTCAAGGTCCTGGTCCTCACCACGTACGACACGGACGAGCATGTGCTCGAGGCGCTGCGCGCGGGCGCGTCCGGCTTCCTGGTCAAGGACACCAAGCCCGCCGAACTCCTCGATGCCATACGGACGGTGGCGGCCGGCGAATCGCTCCTGTCACCCGGTCCGACGTCCCGGCTGATCGCCCGCGTCCTGCGCGCCCCCGAGGCCCCGCGGTCCGGCGGACCCGAGGGTCTCTCGGCACGCGAACGCGAGGTGCTCACGCTGGTCGCCCGCGGCCTCAACAACACCGAGATCGCCGAGTCGCTCGGCCTCAGCCCGCTCACCGCGAAGACCCACGTCAGCCGCATCATGGGCAAGCTCGGCGTCCGCGACCGGGCCCAACTGGTCATCTGTGCCTACGAGTCGGGCCTGGTGGCGCCCGGGGACACCGGCTCCTGACGGCTTCCGTCCCGGGGCGTGCAGAAGTATTGCCGTCCCCCTTGCGGCCCACTACGTTCACGCAAGACGTCCTACGTCCTACGTCCAATGTCTTGTGCGAAGGAGAACGATGCTCTCACCGTGGAAGCGCAAGAGATCCCTGGCGGCCGGCGGTCTCACCGCCGCCGCCCTCGCCGCACTGCTGCTGCCGGGCGCACCCGCGGCGGCGGGCCCCTGCGCCGGTTCCGTCCCGTACACCTCGGGGGAGGGCGGGTACGACACGTACCGCATCCCCGCGGGGGTGGGGACCCGCCCCCGCGGTGATCGAGACCCGCGCGGGCACCCTGCTGGCCTTCGCGGAAGGCCGGGTCGGCGGGGCCGGCGACACCGGCAACATCGACGTCGTCGTCAAGCGGTCCCGCGACGGCGGCTGCACCTGGGGCGGGTCGGCCGGCGGCGCGGCCGGCGGCGGGGGCGCCCGGGGCCACCCGGCGCCCCGGGTCGACCCGCGCACCGGCAGGATCGTGCTGCTCACCTCGTACAACAGCGGCGATGTCACCGAAGCCCAGATCATGCGCGGCGAGGCGACGGCCGAACAGAGCCGCCGGGTCTTCGTGCAGACCAGCCGCGACGACGGCCGCAGCTTCAGCGCGCCCCGCGACATCACCGCCACGACCAAGCACGCCGACTGGCGCTGGTACGCCACCGGGCCGGGGCATGCCGTCGCTCTCACCCACGGCAAGCACGCCGGACGGCTGGTCGTCCCGGCCAACCACTCCATCGCGCCGCCCGCAGGGTCCGCGGACACGGGAGCGGAGGCCAAGTACTACGGCGCGCACTCGCTCTACAGCGACGACGGCGGGCGGACCTGGCGGATCGGCTTCGTCGACGACTCGTACGACGGCGTGACCAACTCCAACGAGTCGATCGCCGCCGAACTCCCCGACGGAAGCGTCTACTTCAGCTCCCGCGACCAGAACGGCACGAGTCCCGGCAACCGTCTCGACAGCTACTCGCGCGACGGCGGGAGGACGCTGACCCGGCCGTACGCGGTCCAGCCCACGCTGAACGACGTGCCCGTGGTGCAGGCCAGTGTGCTACAACTGGCGGGCAGGAACGCCCCGTTGGTGTTCTCGGGGCCGTCCGTGCCGACCGCGCGGCAGTCGATGGCCGTCTGGGCGAGCGAGGACCGGGGCGCCACGTTCACCAAGGTCCTCACCCTCTCCCAGGACAAGGCGGCCTACTCCGACCTGGTGCAGGTCGACCGCCGTACGGTGGGGCTGCTGTACGAGACCGGGGTGGCCGGAACGTACGAGACGATCACGTTCCGGCGGATCCCGACGGACGTGATCGCTCCGTAGCGCGGGCTGTGGGCAGGGGCCCGGCGGCCGAGCATCTGCCGGGCGCTGCCCCTGCCGGGCGCTGCGCCTACCGGACGCTGCGCCTGCGCCAGTACGCGATGCAGACGGCCGCCAGCAGCGGTCCCCACAGCAGGAGGGGGGCGTAGGTGAGGTGGAAGAAGGCGAGTTCCCAGCCGTGCAGCGCCTTCGTGGGGTGGTCGCTGGGGAGCTGCTCGCCTTGCAGGGTGACCCCGGCCAGCTCGGTGGCGAAGGCGGCGGTCCACATGACGGTCAGGATCAGCCCGATTGCGGTGAAGGCTGCCCCACACCGTGCGTGGCCTCGTCGCCGATGTGGAAGATGACGGTCATGATCCGCCAGGCGCCGGAAGGAAGCACGGCGAAGGGGATGGCGTAGGCCGCGACCAGCGCCCAGCGCGGGACACCGGGCACCGGGGTGTGCGCGCGCTTCCAGGCCGCGCGCAGTCGCCCGGTCCGGGCCGGTGCGGCGGGTGAGGCGGGCGCGGCGGCGGGGGCATGGTCGGCGGTGACAGTCACGCGTGCTCCTCGGGCCAACAGCTGTCGCTTGCTTGAGCGGTATCAACTGTCACAGCCGTCCACGCCCGGGATGTCGCCCACCGGACTGAACCCGGATCAGCACGGTGGGCGAGAGCGTCTCCGCTTCCGTGAGCCCCCAGGATGATCGTGCGGACAGGGCACGTGCCCCCGAGGGATCATCCGGCGTTCAAGTCCCCTGTCCCGACGCGAGATTCAGAGCAGACCGGCCGTCGCCAGGTACTTGCCCACCCGCTCCACCTCCGAAGGCGACAGCGGTACCTGCGGGACCGCTGTCGCCGCGCAGTCGATGACCCCGCGCAGGTGGAGCGCCGCCTTGAAGGCGCCGAGCGCCGAGGAGGAGCCGCCCATCCGGGCGGCGTCACCGACGCCGACCATGCCGAACAGGGCGCACAGGCGCTCCTGTTCGGTGCGGGCGCGGTCCCAGTCGCCCTCCTTCGCGTACCGGTACAGGCGGACGTAGCCCTCGGGATCCACATTGCCCAGGCCAGGGACCACGCCGTGCGCGCCCATCGCGAGGGCGGAGTCGACGGTCAGCTCCGAGCCGGTCAGGACGCTGAAGCCGGGGATCCCCCGCGTGGCGATCAGGGAGGCGCGGAACGCGCCCTCGTCGCCGCTGGAATCCTTGAGGCCCGCGATCACCCCGTCCGACGCCAGCTCGGCCACCAGGTCGGTGCCGAGCTTCAACGGCACGGAGACGGGCTGGTCGTAGGCGAAGACCGGCACGGGGGAGTGGGCCGCGACCGCGCGGAAGTGGCGGGAGATCTCGACCGGATGCGTACGGGTGTAGAACGGCGCCGTCACCACGACCGCGTCCGCGCCCGCCGCCGTGACCGCGTCCACATGGTCGTGGACGCGCAGGGTCGTCATGTCGATCGCGCCCGCGAGGACCGGCAGTTGGCCCGCGACATGGCGGACGACCGTGTCGACGACGAGACGGCGGTGGCGGTCGGGGAGATACGCGGCTTCGGAGGACGAGCCGAGCACGAACAGGGCGTCGACGCCGGCCGACACCAGATGGTCCACGAGACGGGTGAGCGAGGCCGTGTCCACCTCGTTGTCCGGTGTCAGGGGAGTGCAGACGGGCGGTACGACACCGGTCAGCGGGGCGGGGAGCGTCATCGGGTCTCCTTCACGGCCGTGGCGGCGGCCGGGTCGAGTGCGGCCGTGGCGGCGGCCTGGTGTACGAGGTCGTGGGTCGACTGGGAGCCGTCCACGGGGTGGTGGCAGCGGAAGCGATGCCCGGTGGCCGTGGACTCGGTGACCTCCGGCATGGTCTCGGCGCACCGGTCGTCGGCCTTCCAGCAGCGCGTACGGAACGGGCAGCCGGACGGCGGACGGGTGGCCGAGGGCACCGGGCCCACCAGCGGGATCGGGTCGATCGGCGCGAGCAGGCCGGGCGTGGCCGAGAACAGGGCCCGGGTGTACGGATGGCGGGCGGCGTCGAGCACCTCGTCGGCCGGGGACTCCTCCACGATCCGGCCGAGATACATGGTGATCACGCGGTCGCTCATCCTGCGCACGGTCTGGATGTCGTGCGAGACGAACACCAGGGCCAGGCCCAGGCGTTCCTTCAGATCGAGGAGCAGGTTGAGGATCTGGGCGCGGACCGAGACGTCGAGCGCGCTGGTCGGTTCGTCCGCGACCACCAGGTCCGGCTCGAGCGCCAGGGCGCGGGCGATGGCCACGCGCTGGCGCTGGCCGCCGGAGAGCTGTCCGGGCAGCCCGTCCGCGAGGATCTTGGGCAGGCCGACCAGGGCCATCAACTCCCGTACGCGCTCCTCGCGTTGGGCCGGTGTGCCGCGGCGGTGGACGTCCAGCGGGTCGCGCAGGATCTGGCGGATGGTGAGGCGGCGGTTCAGGGCCGTGGACGGATCCTGGAAGATCATCCCCGTATGCGTACCGATCGCGGCTCTGCGCTCGGCCGGCTTCATCGTCCACAGGTCCTTGTCCCGGAAGGCGACCGTGCCCGAGGTCGGCTGCTGCACGCCGACGAGCACCTTCGCCAGGGTGGACTTGCCGCAGCCCGACTCGCCCACGACGCCCACCGTCTCGCCGGGTGCGATGGCGAGGTCGGCGCCGGTCAGGGCGTACACGCGATCGCGCGAGAAGAGACCGCCGGAGCGTGCCTTGTGGACGACGTGGGCGTCGGTCAGCGAGATCAGCGATGTCGCCGTCTGGCTCAACTGGTCGGTGGAGCCGGTCACTTGACGGCCTCGCTCTCTTCGCTGCTGCGGGGGACCGGCACGGTGAGCGGCACCGCCGGATGGTGGCAGGCGGCTTCGTGCGCCCGGCTCGCACCGGTGAGCGCGGGCGCGGTCGTACGGCAGATCTCGCTCGCGAGCGGGCAGCGGTCCGCGAAGCGGCAGCCGGCCGGGAAGTCGGCGGGTGAGGGCACCACGCCCTTGATCTGGGTGAGCCTTCCCCGAGCTCCCGACTCCGCTCCACCAGGAGAGACCCCGATGGCCGAGGCTTCGAGCGAGAGCACCGACCCGAGCAGTCCGCGCGTGTAATGGTGCGAGGGCTGCTCGACGAGATCGGCGGTGATTCCGGACTCCACGATCTGCCCGCCGTACATCACCACCACCCGGTCCGTGACATCGGCGACGAGCGCCAGGTCGTGCGAGACGAGGATGAGGGCGAAGCCCAGCTCCTCGCGCAGCCGCAGGAGGAGCTGGATGACCTGCGCCTGCACGGTGACGTCGAGCGCGGTGGTCGGCTCGTCGGCGACGATCAGCTTCGGGTTGCGGGACAGGGCCATCGCGATCAGGACGCGCTGGCGCTGACCGCCGGAGAGCTCGTGCGGGTAACTGCGCAGGGTGCGCTCCGGGTCGAGGCCCGCCAGCTCGAGGAGTTCCTCCGACGTACGGGCTCCTCCTCGCCGTACGACCTGCTTGAGCTGGGCGCGGATCGTCATGGCCGGATTCAGGGAGGACAGCGCGTCCTGGTAGATCATCGCCATGTCGTGCCCGAGCAGCCGCCGGCGCGACCGCATCGGGAGCCCGATCAGCTCCTGCCCGTCGAAGCTCACCGAGCCGCGGATCCGCGCGCCCTTGGGCTCGAGACCCATCACGGTCAGCGCGGTCAGGGACTTGCCGCAGCCCGACTCGCCGACGAGCCCTAGGACTTCACCGGGGCGCACCTCGAAGCTGATCCCGTCGACGATGTCGATGCCGCTGTGCCGCTGCTCGAAGCCGATCGCCAAGTCCCTTACGGACAGGACGGGTTCGCCGGCCGGCAGCGGCCGGGCGCGTTCGCGGAGCCGCGCCGCGGCCTCCGCCAGACCGGGGAGTTCGAGCACCTCGCCGGTGCCGGGCTCAGGAGCCTCCAGCTTGTCCTCTGCCAGCGCCTTCTTGGCCGATACGTCACGGGCCACCGGAGCCGCCCAGGCGTCGGAGACGCCCTCGGACAGGATGTTCAGGGCCAGGACGGTGATCACCATCAGGAGGCCGGGGAACCAGGTCGCCCACCAGCCGTCGATCAGGACCAGGGCCTTGCCGTCCGCGATGACGTTGCCCCACGAGGGGTCCGGGGGCCGGACGCCCGCCCCGATGAAGGACAGGGACGCCTCGAAGACCATCGCGTCCGCGACCTGCACCGTGCAGAACACCAGGACCGGTGCGGCACAGTTGACGGCCACGTGCTTGGCGACGATATGCCAGGTGCGGGCGCCGATGACGCGTTCGGCGGTGACGTAGTCCTCGCCGTACTGGTCCATCACATTGGCGCGCACGACCCGGGCGATCGGCGGGGTGTAGAGGAACGCGATCGTGCAGATGAGGACCGGCACACCGCCCTCGAAGACCGCGATGAGCACGGCCGCGAGCGCGATGCCGGGGAAGGCCATCACCACGTCGAGGCAGCGCATCAGGAACTCGTCGACCGCCTTGCGGGAGGTCGCCGCGATGGCCCCGATCACGGCGCCCGCGATCAGGCCGAGCAAGGTGGCCCCGAGCCCGATCAGCAGCGACATCCGCGCGCCGTACATCAGCCGGCTGAGGATGTCGCGGCCGAGATGGTCCTGGCCGAGCCAGTGCTCACCGGACGGTGCGCCGTCACCGCCGACCCGTGGTGCCTGGTCGAGCGGGTCGTGCGGGGCGAGCAGCGGCGCGAACACCGCCATCAGGACGACCGCGGCCAGGATGCCGATCGCGATCCGTGACCTGAGCGGCATCCGCCGGAAGCCGCGCAGCCGGATTCCCGGCCGCGACAGGGCAGTTGCCAGGCTCTTGCGCCGGGTCGGACCGAGCGGGCTCTTCTCCCCGTGCGGGGCGTCGCCGTGCGGGGCTTGCTGAGTGGTCGGCATCAGGCGGCGCTCCTCAGGCGGGGGTTCACCAGGAGATAGAGGATGTCGATCACGAGGTTGATCACCAGGAATCCGATCGCGGCGGTGAGGACGGCTCCCTGCACGACGGCCGGATCACCGTTCTTGACCGCGTCGATCATCAAGGTGCCCATGCCGGGCAGCTGGAAGATCTGCTCGGTGACCACCGCGCCGCCGAGCAGATACCCGACGCGCAGACCGAGCACGGTCAGCGGATTGATCAGCGCGTTGCGCAGCACGTTGCGCCCGACCACGACGACCGGGGGCAGTCCGCTGCCGATCGCCGTACGGACGTAGTCCTTGTCGAGTTCCTCGACCACGGCCGTACGGACGATACGGGTGAGCTGCGCGGCGATCGGCAGGGAGAGGGAGAAGGCGGGCAGGACCATGGTCTTGAGCCAGCCGCTGAAGGAGTCCGCCGGATTCACATAGCCGCCGGACGGGAACCAGCCGAACCCGTTGGCCAGGTACTGGATCATCAAGAGCGCCAGCCAGAACCCGGGAGCCGCGACCCCGACCAGGGAGATCACGCGGATCGCCTGGTCGGGCATGCGGTCGCGGTAGATCGCGGCGGTGACGCCGAGGACCAGGCCCACGACGATCGCGATCGCCAGACCCATGAAGGTCAGCTGCAGGGTCAGCGGCAGCGCGGTGCCGATCTCGTCGAGCACCGGGGTCTGCCGCAGGGCGCTGGTGCCCATGTCGCCCTGCAGCAGATCCCCGACGAACGCCATGTAGCGCACCGGGAGCGGATCGAGCAGCCCGTTCTCCTCGCGGAACTGCGCCAGTTGCTCCTGCGTGGGGTTCGCGCCCTGGAAGAACGCGGAGGCCGGATCGGCGTCCGAGAACTGCATGACCAGGAAGACGAACAGGATCACGCCGAGCAGCAGGGGCACGAGCAGGGTGATGCGGCGGGCCAGAACCCTGGCGATCGCGGCCACGTATTGCTCCTCAAGTTGCTTTCCGAAGAGTTGCTTTCACCGGCCGGTCAGCTGGCCCACTTGGCCTTGAGCAGATTGATCCCCGGATACGGCTGCGCGACGACGCCCGTCAGCTTCTTCGGATCCCAGGCCGTCATCAGCTCGGTGTGCACGACCGGGTACAGGACCGCGTTCTCGGCCACGATGTCGATGTAGTCCTGCGTCATCTGCTTCTTCTTCGCGGGATCCGCTTCCTCGGTGGCCCGGTCCATCAGCTTGAAGAGGTTCTTGGCCTCGGAGCTGGACGCCCACTTCGAGTACGTGGTGGACCACAGGTTCTGCGGCCCGTAGTTGTAATGCATGATCAGGTCGGCGTCGAGCCCGAACTGGTTGGGGTTGGACGCGGCAGCGACCACCTGGAAGTCCCGCTTCTGGTCCAGCTTGGTGAAGACCGCGGTGGTCTCCTGCGGTTCGAGTGTGGTCTCGACACCGATCGCGTCCCAGCCCTCCTTGATGGTGGGCAGACAGTCCACGAGCCAGCTGACGTTGACCGCCATCAGGTCGATCTTGAGACCCGAGACGCCCGCGTCCTTCAGGAGCTTCTTGGCCTTCTCCGGGTCGTACGCGTAGACCGTCTTGGCCGGGCGGTGCGAGGGGTTGTCCTCGTTGAGGAAGGACGTGGCCGGCTTGCCGTGTCCGCGCAGCGCGACCTCGACCATCTTCTCCTTGTCGATCGCGTAGTGCAGCGCCTGGCGCACCCGTACGTCGTCGAAGGGCTTGTGCTTGGTGTTGAACATCAGGAACAGGTTGTTCATCCCCGCCCCGCCCTCGACGGTGAGCCCGCCCTTGCCGAGCTGGTCGATGTTGGCGTACGGGATGTTGTCGGCGATCTGCGCTCCGGCGCTCGCACCCGAGATCTTGGCGACGCGGGCGGCGGCGTCCACGATGGTCAGCCAGTTCATCTTCTTGAAGGCGGCCTTGCGCGGACCGTTGTAGTCGGCGAACGCCTCGAAGGTGGTGTTCGTCTTCGGCTGGTGCGAGGTCATCCTGTACGGACCCGAGCCGACGACCTTCGTGCCCTTCATCGCCTCGTCCCAGGCGCCCGCCTCGCCGAACACGTGCTTCGGCATGATCTTCGCGAGCGTGAGCCGCGCGGCGCCGTCCGGGAAGGGGAACTTGAGGTGCAGTTCGACGCTCTTCTCGTCGACCTTCCTGACCTCCTTCAGCCAGCTCGCGAAGAAGCCCTTGGCCAGCGTCGCGGTGTCCGGGTCGAGGATGCGGTCGAAGACGAAGACCACGTCGTCGGCGGTGACGGGTTTGCCGTCATGCCACTTGGCGCCCTCGCGCAGCGTGAACTTCCAGGTGGTGGCGTTCAGATCGGCCGGCACCTCGGTGGCGAGCGCCGCGTACGGCTCGCGGGTGATCGGGTCGGTGTCGAGCAGACCCTCGTACACGTGGTGGTTGCCCGCCATCGCGAACGCGGACGCGGTCTGCGTCGGGTCCCAACTGCCGTCGTTGCCGTAGCCGATGACCGCGGTGAGCGTGGTGTCGCCGCCCTTGCCGCCGCCGCCCGTCTCGTTGGTGGACTTCGGGCCGCCGGAGCAGGCGGAGAGGGTCGTGGTGATGGTGGCGGCCAGGCCAAGGGCGCCGGTGTACTTCAGGAAGGAGCGGCGCTGCAAGGCCGATCCCTGGGTCACGTCGCTCACGGTTCCTCCGGCGGGGTCGGGAGATCGAGTCGAACTCGATGGAAGGAGAGGGGAGATCGGACGTCCTACGTCATCGGACTGGCGTGACCATAGGAGCGCCGTACGGGGCGGTCAAGTGCTCGCGCACAGATCGGCCGGATCGCCGGGATGATTCCGGCATTGTTCAGAGGTCTAGACATGTACCGATGGGGGGTGCATGGCCTCTGACCTGCAATTTCATTGATTCTCAAGAAAGTTCGCGCTTGAGGTGGGACGTGGGATGTCTTACGGGTCTAACCTGTCCGCCATGTCCGAGGACCTTGTGGGCCGCCGCCATGTCGGGGGCCAGATCCGGCGCGAGATCATGCAGTTGATACTCGACCGCCGGCTGCGCCCGGGGTCGCCGCTGCCGACCGAGTCCGAGCTGATGGATTCGCTCGGCGTGAGCCGCAACTCCGTACGCGAGGCGCTCAAGGCGCTGCAGGCCCTGGACATCGTGGAGATCAGGCACGGCTACGGCACCTATGTCGGCCAGGCCTCGCTGACCCCGCTCGTCGACGGCCTCACCTTCCGCACGCTCGCGCAGATCGATGACGACACCCATGCGCTGGGGGAGATCCTCCAGGTCAGGGAGGTGCTCGAGGAGGGCCTCATCCGCCGTGTCGCGGAGACCCTCAGCGACGCCGAACTCGACAGCCTCGAAGCGATCATCGTGCGGATGGAGGAGAAGGGCCGTGCGGGCGAGGCCTTTCCCGAGATCGACCGCGAGTTCCACGAAGCGCTCTACATCTCCCTCGGCAACGAGCTGGTGCCCCAGCTGCTCGCCGCCTTCTGGAACGTCTTCCACCGCGTCGCACGCGTGCGCGGCTGGGCCCGCGACCCCGCACCCGCCGTCACGGCCCGCCGCCACCGCGAGATCCTCACGGCGCTGCGGGCACGGGACGTGACCCACGCCCAGCGCGCAATGGCGGACCACTTCCGCGGGATCGAGGCGCGGGCGTGGCAGGGGACGCTCGGGGTCAAGTAATGCCGCACATCGAAGACTTGGAGTCCTGGTGACGGACCGCATGGCCGACATGGACCGCGCAACCGGCGCGGACCGCATATCCCACTTCCACGGCAAGCTCGGCTCGCTCGCGTACGGAGGCGACTACAACCCCGAGCAGTGGGGCCCCGAAGTGCACGCCGAGGACAGCGAGTTGATGCGCGAGGCCGGGGTGAACCTCGCGACCGTCGGGATCTTCTCCTGGGCCCGGGTCGAACCCGAGCCAGGCCACTACGACTTCGACTGGCTCGACGGCCATCTCGACCGGCTGGCCGAGGACGGCGTCGCCGTCTGCCTCGCCACGATGACCGCGTCCCCGCCGCCCTGGCTTGCCCGCCTGCACCCGGAGACCCTCCCCGTCATCGAGGACGGCACGCGTCTGTACCCCGGCTCCCGCCAGCACTGGTGCCCGTCGAGCCCGGTCTTCCGCACGTACGCGGTCCGCCTGGTCGAACAGCTCGCCAAGCGGTACGCGCACCACCCGGCCCTCGCCCTGTGGCACATCGGCAACGAATACGGCTGCCACATCTCCCGCCACTGCCACTGCGAGGTCTCCACGGCCGCCTTCCGTACGTGGCTGCGCGAGCGCTACCGGACCGTGGACGCGCTCAACGAGGCCTGGTCCACGACCTTCTGGTCCCAGCGCTACTCATCCTTCGACGAGATCCACACCCCGCGCACCGCCCCTTCCTTCCGCAACCCGGCACAGCAGCTCGACTACCGCCGCTTCTCCAGTGACGAGCTGCTCGCCTGCTACCTCGCCGAGAAGGGCGTCCTCGACCGCCTCACCCCGGACGTCCCCGTCACCACCAACTTCGTCCCCCTCGCGCCCGCCCTCGACCTCTTCCGCTGGGCCCGCGAGATGGACGTGGTCTCGTACGACTCGTATCCGGACCCGCACGAGGCGGACGCCGCCCACGAGACGGCCTTCAACTACGACGTGATGCGCGGCCTGAAGAACGGCGACCCCTGGCTGCTCATGGAGCAGGCCCCCTCGGCGGTCAACTGGCGCCGCCGCAACGGCCGCAAGCAGGCCGGCCGGATGCGCCTGGACTCCTGGCAGGCGGTCGCGCACGGCGCGGATTCCGTCCTCTTCTTCCAGTGGCGCGCCTCGCGCGGCGGCGCCGAGAAGTTCCACTCGGCGATGGTGCCGCACGGCGGGCGCGACACCCGGATCTTCCGCGAGGTCGGCGCGCTGGGCGCCGAACTGGCCGAGCACCCTTCCCTGTTGGGCTCCCGACCGGAACGCGCCCATGCCGCCCTCCTCTTCGACTGGCCGAACTGGTGGGCCCTGGAACAGGAGGCGCACCCGAGCGCGGACGTCCGCCTCCTGGAGGGCGCCCGAGCCCTGCACAAACCCCTCTACGACGCCTCGGTGGCCTGCGACGTGGTCCCGGCGGACGGCGACTTCTCCCCGTACAAGCTGCTGCTCGTCCCGCACCTGTACTCCCTGTCGGCCGAGACCGCCGACCGGATCACCTCCTTCGTACGGGGCGGAGGCACGGCCGTCGTCACGTACTTCTCGGGCATCACCGACGAGCACGACCGCGTGTATCTCGGCGGCTACCCGGCCCCGTTGCGGGAGGTCCTCGGCCTGCGCGTGGACGAGTTCGACCCGCTCGCGGAGGGCGAGCGGGCCGAACTGTCCACGGGCACCGGCGAGTTGTGGTCGGAGGACGTGATCCTGGAAGGAGCCCAGGCCGTCGAGACCTTCACGGACGGCCGGCCCGCCGTGACCCGCCACGCGTACGGCTCGGGCGCGGCGTGGTACCTGGCGACGACCCCGGACGCGGCGACACTGGGCTCGCTCCTCGACCGCATCCGTACGGAGGCGGGTGTGGAGCCGGTGCTGCCCGGCCTGGCTCCGGGGGTGCAGGCCCGCACCCGGATCGCGGCGGACGGGACGCGGCTGCACGTCGTACTCGACCACGAGGCGGGTTCCGTACACGTGGAGCGCTCCATCTGACCAGGTGGCACCCTGAGCGCCGGGCTCGTAGGCGACAATGGACCCATGAGTCTGTTCCGTGATGACGGCGTCGTGCTGCGCACCCAGAAGCTGGGTGAGGCCGACCGCATCATCACGCTGCTCACCCGCGGGCACGGACGCGTACGGGCCGTGGCCCGCGGAGTCCGCCGCACCAAGTCCAAGTTCGGCGCCCGGCTCGAACCGTTCTCGCATGTCGACGTGCAGTTCTTCGCGCGCGGCAGCGAACTCATCGGCCGCGGACTGCCGTTGTGCACACAGAGTGAGACCATCGCTCCGTACGGTGGCGGAATCGTCACCGACTACGCCCGCTACACCGCGGGCACCGCGATGCTGGAGACGGCGGAACGGTTCACGGACCACGAGGGCGAACCGGCCGTCCAGCAGTATCTGCTCCTGGTCGGCGGGCTGCGCACGCTCGCGGCGGGCGAGCACGCGCCGAACCTGATCCTCGACGCGTTCCTGCTCCGCTCCCTCGCCGTCAACGGCTATGCGCCGAGCTTCGACAGCTGCGCGAAGTGCGGCATGCCGGGACCCAACCGCTTCTTCTCCGTCGGCGCCGGCGGAGTCGTCTGCGCGGAGTGCCGCGTACCGGGAAGGGTCGTACCGTCTGCGGAGGGCAACGCCCTGCTCGGCGCGCTGCTCACCGCAGACTGGGAGGCAGCGGAGGCCAGCGAGGCGAGGCATGTCAGGGAGGGCAGCGGCCTGGTGTCGGCCTATCTGCACTGGCACATGGAGCGCGGGCTGCGCTCGCTGCGTTACGTAGAGAAGAGCTAGGGGAGCGAGAAGCACATGGCACGACGCGGGATCCTGGGCCGTAACCGCCGCGAGTACGTCAAGCCCGAGCCGCACCCGTCGGGCGCGCGGCCGCCGAAGCTCCCCGGTGAGCTGGTCCCGAACCATGTGGCGATCGTCATGGACGGCAACGGCCGCTGGGCCAAGGAGCGCGGGCTGCCGCGCACCGAGGGCCACAAGGTCGGTGCGGAGCGTGTGCTGGACGTGCTCCAGGGCGCGATCGAAGTGGGTGTCGGCAGCATCTCCCTGTACGCCTTCTCGACCGAGAACTGGAAGCGCTCGCCCGACGAGGTCCGCTTCCTGATGAACTTCAACCGCGACTTCATCCGCAAGACCCGCGACCAGCTCGACGAGTTGGGCGTACGGGTGCGGTGGGTCGGCCGGATGCCCAAGCTGTGGAAGTCGGTCGCCAGGGAGCTGGAGATCTCCCAGGAGCAGACGGTCGACAACGACAAGCTGACGCTCTACTTCTGCATGAACTACGGCGGCCGCGCGGAGATCGCGGACGCGGCGCAGGCGCTGGCCGAGGACATCCGCTCGGGCCGCCTCGACCCGTCGAAGGTCAACGAGAAGACCTTCGCGAAGTACCTCTACTACCCGGACATGCCGGACGTGGACCTCTTCCTGCGCCCGAGCGGCGAGCAGCGCACGTCCAACTACCTGCTCTGGCAGTCCGCGTACGCGGAGATGGTCTTCCAGGACGTCCTGTGGCCCGACTTCGACCGCCGCGACCTGTGGCGCGCCTGCGTCGAATACGCCTCCCGCGACCGCCGCTTCGGCGGCGCGACCCCCAACGAGGTCCTGCTGTCGCTGGAGGGTAACTAGCCGCGCCGACCTGAGCTTCCGCGCTCGGATACCCTCTCCTCGATCATGGCCGAGGTCCTGGGGAGGGATCCATGGAAGAGCAGGTGGAGACGCCGGTGGGGGAGCGCGTAGAGCTGGTGTATACGCCGACGCGTGACGACCTGACGCAGGCGTTCAAGGAACGCGCGAAGGTGTCCGTGGAGCGCTGGTTGCGCAAGTTGGCGCCGGCGTTCTTGGCGCTGGCCGCCGTCGTTTTCGTGGCGGACCTGGTCCGAGGCGAAGGGCTCGACCTCGGCATGCTGGGCATCGCCTGCGTCCTGGGCTTCATGGCGTACGGCTTCCCGGTGGTGCTGGGTCGGCAGTCCCACAAACTGGCCGCTCAGCACGGCGAGTACCGCGTGGCGGTCGACGCCACCGGCTGCACCATCACCCACGACGTCGCCTCCGGCCACACCACTTGGCGAGCCACCCCGCGTTTCGCCGAGAGCCGCGATGTGTTCGTCCTGCTCAGCGGCGACCTGAACGCGACGTGCTTGGTTGTGCTGCCCAAGCGTGCCGTCCAAGCACCCGGCGATACGGACACCCTGCGCGCGCTGCTCGACCGGCACAGCACCCGCGTGTAACCGGAGCCCACCCGAACCGGCGCCGGGCGTCAGCCCTTGGCCGACGCCGCGCACTCCGCGCATGTGCCGAAGATCTCCACCGTGTGGGCCACGTTCACGAAGCCGTGCTCCGAGGCGATCGCCTCGGCCCACTTCTCGACCGCGGGGCCCTCGACCTCGACCGCCTTGCCGCAGACGCGGCAGACCAAGTGGTGGTGGTGGTCGCCGGTCGAGCAGCGGCGGTAGACGGACTCGCCGTCGCCGGTGCGCAGGACGTCCACCTCGCCGGCGTCGGCGGGGGACTGCAGCGGGCGATAGGCCGTGGTCAGGCCCCCGGGCTCACCACGATGCTTCAGCATGTCGTGGGGGTCCTGCGCGCTGCGGAACTCGTCCACCTCGTCGAGAGCCGCCGCCACGGCGGCGCGCTGCCGGGTCGACCGGCCGCGTACGGGCGCTGTCACAGAGGCCTCCTCAGAATGCTCCGGGCCATTGTGCCAGGTTGTGCCGTCACCTAAGGCAAGCCTTAGGGGGCGGGGGGCGGCGCACGGCCCGTTTCAGACCTTCACCTCGGCGCCCGCACGGGCCTCGGGCACCCGCAGCGTGCACGCGGCCTCCGCCTCCTCCGCGGCCTGCAGCGCACGGGCCCGGCGCCGCGCGAGCGGTGTCGCGAGCGCCGTCAGGACGACGAAGACACCGATCGCCATCAGAACGATCGTCGCGCCCGGCGGTACGTCCTGGTAGTAGGACGTGACGGTGCCGGAGAGCGTCACGGCCGTACCGATGGCCACCGCAAGCACGAAGGTCACCTTGAACGAGCGGGTGATCTGCTGCGCCGCCGCGACCGGCACCACCATCAGGGCGCTCACCAGGAGCAGCCCGACGACGCGCATCGCGACCGTCACGGTCACCGCCGCGGTCACCGCGATCAGCAGGTTCAGGACGCGTACGGGAAGACCCGTGACCCGGGCGAACTCCTCGTCCTGGCTGATCGCGAACAGCTGCCGCCGCAGACCGACCGTCACCAGGACGACGAACGCGGCGAGCAGCACGATCGCTGTCACATCCGCGTCCGACACGGAGGAGAGCGAGCCGAAGAGGAATGACGTGAGGTTCGCGTTGGAGCCCGCGTCGGACAGGTTGATCAGCATCACACCGCCCGCCATACCGCCGTAGAACAGCATGGCCAGGGCGATGTCGCCGCGCGTCTTGCCGTACCAGCGGATGAGCTCCATGACGACGGCGCCGACGATGGAGACCAGCGTCGCCATCCAGATCGGGTTGGTGGAGAGCAGGAAGCCGAGACCGACGCCGGTCATCGCGACATGGCCGATGCCGTCGCCCATCAGGGCCTGACGGCGCTGCACCAGGTAGATGCCGATCGCGGGCGCGGTGATGCCGACGAGCACCGCGGCGATCAGCGCGCGCTGCATGAAGGGGTTCTGGAGGAGTTCCATCATCAGGTCAGCAGTCCCGTGCGGATCGGCTCGTTCGCCGAGTGCGGATGTACGTGGTCATGGCCGGGCAGCGCATGCTGGCCGACGGCCTTCGGGGGCGGCCCGTCGTGGACGCAGCAGCCGTCGCGCAGCACCACCGCGCGGTCGATCAGCGGCTCCAGGGGGCCGAGTTCATGCAGGACGAGCAGTACGGTCGCACCGCGCTCGACCTGCGCGCGCAGGGTCGTCGCGAGGATCTCCTGGCTGGCGATGTCCACCCCGGCCATCGGCTCGTCCATGATCAGCAGCTCGGGGTCGGCGGCGAGCGCCCGGGCGATCAGGACGCGCTGGTGCTGGCCGCCGGAGAGCGCGTTCACCGAGTCCCTGGCGCGGTCGGCGAGCCCGACGAGCTCGATGGCCCCGTCGACCGCGGCCCGGTCCGCCTTCGAGGCCGGCCGGAACTTCGTACGGGAGAGACGGCCCGACGCCACGACCTCGCGCACCGTGGCCGGCACGCCCGAAGAGGCGGTGGTGCGCTGCGGCACGTAGCCGACCCGGCCCCAGTCCTTGAAGCGCTTGAGCGGTTTGCCGAACAGTTCGACCGAGCCGCCCGTCAACGGCACCTGGCCGATGACGGAGCGTACGGCCGTGGACTTGCCCGAACCGTTGGCACCGAGCAGCGCGACGACCTCACCGCGGTGCACGGTGAGGTCGATCCCGCGCAGCACGGGGCGCGAGCCGAGCGTGGCCCGGGCCTCGCGCAGGGATATGACGGGATCCATGGCTGCTCGCGCCTCCGATGCTGCGGTACTGCGGGTGGTCACTGGTTCTCCGGCCTACTTGGCGCCGAGCGCCTTCTTCAGCGCGGCGAGGTTGGACTGCATGACCTCGAGGTAGTCAGCGCCCTTGGACTTGTCGGTAATTCCCTCGAGCGGGTCGAGGACGTCGGTCTTCAGACCGGTGTCCTTCGCGAGGGTCTTCGCCGTCTTGTCGCTGGCGAGCGTCTCGAAGAAGATCGTCGACACCTTGTCGTGCTCGGCGGTCTCCTGCAGCTCCTTGATCCGCGCCGGGCTGGGCTCGGCCTCGGGGCTCAGACCGGAGATGGCCTCCTGGTCCAGGCCGTAGCGCTCGGCGAGGTAGCCGAAGGCGGCGTGTGTGGTGATGAAGGTCTTGGTCCCGGTGTTCCGCAGACCGTCCGCGAAGTCCTTGTTCAGGGCTTCGAGCTTGCCGACCAGCTCTTCGGTGTTCTTCTTGTAGTCGGCCGCGTGGTCCGGGTCGGCCTTCGCGAGCGCGTCGCCGACGCCGTCGGCGACCTCGGCGTACTTCACCGGGTCGAGCCAGATGTGCGGGTCCTTGCCGGCCTCGGTCTCGTGCGAGTGGCCCTCTTCCGCGTGGGCTTCCTCGCCCTCGTGGCCCTCTTCGCTGCCGTGGTCGTGGCCCTCGTGGTCCTCGGAGGAGCCGTGCTTCTCCAGCTTGGTGAGGGTGGCGGCGTCGACGACCGTCTTCACGCCGGACTGGCCGATGGCCTTGTCGACGGCGGGCTGCAGATCCTTCAGGTAGAGGATCATGTCGGCGTTGCCGAGCTCGACGGTCTGCTTCGGGCTGAGCTCGAGGTCGTGCGGCTCGACGCCCGGCTTGGTCAGGGTGTCCACGTTCACGTGCTCGCCGCCGATCTGCTCGGCGAGGTACTGCATCGGGTAGAACGACGCCACCACGTCGAGCTTTCCGTCGCTCTTGCCGTCGGCCGCGTTCGAGCTGCCGCACGCGGAGAGCGCGAGCAGAGCGGCGCTGGTGGCACCGGCGATCACGGCGGTGGATATCAGACGGCGGTTGCGGCTACGGGGGCGTCGTACGTTCATGACACTCATTTTCAACAAAATTGGAAACGATTGTCAACAAGCCGAAGGTCCCTTGCGTGCGGAAATGCCCCCCCGAACCGATTTGATCCGGGGGTGGGCGCCGCCGGTAACCTGAGGCATTCGCTCCCGGAGCGCGTATCCAGCGCGCTCTTCGCCGTCGTACTGAAGAGAGCACCGTGGCCGCCGACAAGATCGACACCATCGTCAGCCTGAGCAAGCGCCGTGGCTTCGTTTTCCCCTGCAGTGAGATCTACGGCGGTCAGCGGGCCGCCTGGGACTACGGGCACCTGGGCGTCGAGCTCAAGGAGAACATCAAGCGCCAGTGGTGGCGCTACATGGTCACCTCCCGCGAGGACGTGGTCGGTATCGACTCCTCGGTGATCCTGGCGAGCGAGGTCTGGGAGGCCTCCGGTCACGTCGCCACCTTCTCCGACCCGCTCACCGAATGCACCTCCTGCCACAAGCGCTACCGCGCGGACCACCTCGAAGAGGCGTACGAGGAGAAGAAGGGCCGCGCGCCCGAGAACGGTCTCGCGGACATCAACTGCCCCAACTGCGGCACCAAGGGCCAGTTCACCGAGCCCAAGCAGTTCTCGGGTCTGCTCTCCACGCACCTCGGCCCGACCCAGGACAGCGGCTCCATCGCGTACCTGCGTCCCGAGACCGCCCAGGGCATCTTCACCAACTTCGCCCAGGTGCAGACGACCGCGCGCAAGAAGCCGCCGTTCGGTATCGCGCAGCAGGGCAAGTCCTTCCGCAACGAGATCACGCCCGGCAACTTCATCTTCCGCACCCGCGAGTTCGAGCAGATGGAGATGGAGTTCTTCGTCAAGCCGGGCGAGGACGAGAAGTGGCAGGAGTACTGGATGGAGCAGCGCTGGAACTGGTACACCGGTCTCGGCCTGCGCGAGGAGAACATGCGGTGGTACGAGCACCCGCAGGAGAAGCTCTCCCACTACTCCAAGCGCACCGCTGACATCGAGTACCGCTTCCAGTTCGGCGGCTCCGAGTGGGGCGAGCTCGAGGGTGTCGCCAACCGCACCGACTTCGACCTCTCGGCGCACTCCAAGGCCTCCGGCCAGGACCTGGTCTACTTCGACCAGGAGGCCGGCGAGAAGTACACCCCGTACGTCATCGAGCCCGCGGCCGGTGTCGGCCGCACCATGCTCGCCTTCATGCTCGACTCGTACTTCGAGGACGAGGCGCCCAACGCCAAGGGCAAGATGGAGAAGCGCACGGTCATGCGCTTCGACCACCGCCTCGCCCCGGTGAAGGTCGCGGTGCTCCCGCTGTCCCGCAACCCGGAGCTCTCGCCCAAGGCCAAGGGCCTGGCCCAGGCGCTGCGCGCCAACTGGAACATCGACTTCGACGACGCCGGCGCCATCGGCCGCCGCTACCGCCGTCAGGACGAGATCGGCACGCCGTACTGCGTCACCGTCGACTTCGACACCCTCGACGACAACGCGGTCACCGTGCGCGAGCGCGACTCGATGAAGCAGGAGCGCGTCTCGCTCGACCAGATCGAGGGCTACCTGGCCCAGCGTCTGGTCGGCTGCTGACCCTTTCGCTCGTATACGGATACCCCCGGCGCCCTTTCGAGGAGGCCGGGGGTATCCGTGTCTCCGGGCCCAACTGACGCCAATCCCTTGGGAGTACGGCTCCGAAGCACCCGTATGCGGACCGCAGGGCGCGGTCCGTGGCATCGGGTACTTCGACCACGGGGGCGTACATGCGCAAGCGGACCATCATCGGGATCATGACCATCGGGCTCGCGCTCGGAACCGTCGGAGCGGTCGGGGCGGGCGCGGTCGGAGGCTCACCGTCCTCGTCGGACGGTGCGGCCGTCGGCAAGCAGAGCGCCGTCCAGGCCTTCGGCTCCGCGGGCCCGCGGGCCGTCGGGCTCACCGCCGACCAGCGCCTGGTCACCTTCCGTACGGACCGGCCCGGCAAGGCCGTCCCGCTCGGGAAGCTCGACGGGCTCGAGGGCGACACGGCCCTGATCGGCATCGACTACCGCGTCCAGGACAAGAAGCTCTACGGCGTCGGTGACCGCGGCGGGATCTACACCCTGCGCGAGATCGGCGCGAAGGCCCAGAAGGTCTCCCGGCTCACCGTCGCGCTGCAAGGTGAGAACTTCGGCGTCGACTTCAACCCGGCCGCCAACCGGCTCCGGGTCATCAGCGACACCGGCCAGAACCTGCGGCACAACCTCGACGACCCGGCCGGCGCGCCCGCCGCCGGGACCACCGCCGTCGACGGGACGCTCACCAACCCGACTCCGCCCGGTGGCACGGCACTTGGGGTGACCGCGGCGGCGTACACCAACAACGACCTGGACGCGGCGACCGGGACGACCCTCTTCGGTCTGGACACCACCGCCGACCAGATCGCGATCCAGTCCCCGGCCAACAACGGCAGCCTGGCGCCGACCGGCAAGCTCGGCACGGACGCGGCCGCGGTCTCGGGCTTCGACATCCTCGGCTCGCGGGGCTCGGGACCCAACGCCGGGTACGCCGTCACCCGGAACCAGGTGTTCCGCGTCAACCTGCTGACGGGACAGGCGAGTTCACTGGGAAGTCTGCCGGGCTCCCGGCAGGTCGTCGACCTGGCACTCCCGCTGGGCCGGTAGGCAACGACTGGTGAACATCCCTCGCGGCAGGCCCTGTTGATGTTGTGGATGCTGCACACTGGGCGCGCTCATGCCCTCAGTGCCGGATGTGCCAGGAGGCACGGATGCCGTCCATGACCACCAGCAAGGTCAGCCGCTGGGACCAGCACGGCCGTGAACACACCGTCCAGGTCAGCAAGTCGGGGGTGCAGCGCGTCCTCGTGTGCGGCACCTGCGGCTGGCGTCGCAGCGCCCAGTTCCTGCCCTGGCTCAAGGCCGAGGAGCACCTGGCCGAGGAGCATCAGGCGACGGTGGGCCCCTCGGACAGCTGAGGTCCGCGGCTTTACGGGCGGGGCGGCCAGGCTTGACCGCCCCGCCCGCACCCGTACGGACCGGAACGTCAGCGCGTTGCACACCCGCATACGGACCGGAACGTCAGCGCGCGACCTTCGCGAGCAGGTTCCGCGCCTTTGACGCGTCGCCGGCGAGACGGGCCTGCTCGGCGCCGGCGATGAGCTCCGCAGCTCTCGTAAGCGCGGCCCCAGCGCGCGTCGCGCGAGACGCACAGGCACGGGGCGAAGTTCCAAGGGATGCCGGTGGCCCGTACCTCCTCGGCGGTCGCGCGGTTGACCCGCTCCACCAGGCGCGGGTCGCGGGTGGCGCCCAGGCCGACGTTGTGCGGGAAGACCGCGGCGCCCTGCACGTTGCCGTGGCCGTGCACGGCGTCGGTCCCCTCTTGGAGTCCGGCCGGTGCGGGAGCGGTCCACGGCACCGTCGCGTACCGCCCGTCGAGGTGCGCGGGTCCGCCTATGGGCGGCGCTTGAGGCCGTTCGCAAGGAGGTCCAGGACGGCATCCATCTCGGCCTCGATCCCGGGCTTCGACCACTCATCCGCGTATACGGGGTCGTGGAAGCGGATCGTCGCGTCGAACACCGCGCGGGCCGTGGCCTCGACGTTCTCCTCGACCGCCGTGAACTCGCCCGCGGCCACGCCGTCCTGGACGATCTGCACCAACTGGCCGACCAGTTCGGTGATGTGCTCGTCCACCACCCCGCTGTTCTCGCGCAGCAGCACCTCGTACGTGGCGAACAGCTGCGGGTCGGCCCCCGCCTTCTTCCGCTTGGCGGTGAACAGCGCCACGTTCCACAACGCCAGCCGGTCCTCGGCGCCGCGCGAGCTGTCGGCGACGATCCGGCTCAGCTCCTGTGTGGTCCGGTCGAGCCACCGCTTCGTCACCGCCTCGCGCAGCGCCGCCTTCGTACGGAAATGGCGGTACACGCTGCCGTGGCTGACGCCGAGCGCGCGGGCCACGTCGACCACGGTCGCCTTGGCGGGTCCGTACAGGCGCAGCACGTCCTCGGTCGCGGCGAGGATGCGCTCGGCGGTCAGTGCTTCGGTGGCCATGGTCGCAAACCGTACCCGGGGATCCGTCAGCGCTCGCTGTCGAGGTGTGCCATCTGGTTGGCCGGGTAGCGCTCGCCCGCGGCCGCGTCGGCCGGGACGGCCTGCTCGATCGCCGCGAGATCGGCGGCGTCCAGGGTGATGCCGAGCGAGCCGAGGGACTCCTGGAGACGGGCGCGGGTGCGGGCGCCGACGAGCGGGACGATGTCCTCGCCCTGGGCCGAGACCCAGGCGATCGCGGTCTGCGCGACCGTGACGCCCTTCTGTTCGGCGATCTTGCGCAGGGCGTCGACCAGATCGAGGTTGCGGTCCAGGTTCTCGCCCTGGAAACGGGGGCTCATCCCGCGGAAGTCGTTCGCGGCGAGTGTGCGGTCGCGCGTGAAGTGGCCGGAGATCAGACCGCGGGACAGGACTCCGTACGCGGTGATGCCGATGCCCAGCTCGCGGGCCGTCGGCAGGATGTCCGCCTCGATGCCGCGGGAGATGAGGGAGTACTCGATCTGCAGGTCGGAGATCGGCGCGACGGCCGCCGCCCGGCGCAGGGTCTCGGCGCCGACCTCGGAGAGGCCGATATGCCGTACGTGCCCGGCCTCGACCAGCTCGGCGATCGCGCCGACCGTCTCCTCGATCGGCACGTCGGGGTCGACGCGGGCGATCCGGTAGATGTCGATGTGGTCGGTGCCCAGGCGCTGGAGCGAGTACGCGGCGAAGTTCTTGACCGCGTTCGGACGGCCGTCGTATCCGGTGAAACCGCCCTCGACGGTACGCAGGGCACCGAACTTGACGCTGGTGAGCGCCTGTTCGCGGTGGGCGGCGGGTGCGGTGCGCAGTGCCTCGTCGATCAGCAGTTCGTTGTGGCCCATGCCGTAGAAGTCGCCGGTGTCGAGCAGCGTGACGCCCGCTTCGAGCGCGGCGTGGATCGTGGCCAGGGACTCGGCGCGGTCGGCGTCCCCGTACAGGGCGGACATTCCCATGCAGCCGAGGCCGAGGGCGGAGGTCCGGGGACCGGTGGTGCCGAGAGTGGTGGTGCGCATGAGGGGGCTCCTTCGGATGTCGTGCGCCGCGGGCGCCGGACGCCTCGGGCGGTGCTGTGACCAGCATGACCCACCGGCTGACAGATTTCAACATCTGTCAGCTGTCATCTGTCAGTCACCCGGCAATTCCGGTGCAACCGCCACTCGCCCTCCGGTACCGTCGCCCCCATGTACTTTCACCTCCCGATCTACGAGTGAGATCAGGCGGGCACGAGCCCGTCCCCCGAAAACCTTCATCTCTCTCACCTGATGGGAATCACCCGTGGCCAAGAGCCGGAACAACCTGCTCGGCGTGGGCGGGCAGCGCAAGAAGCTGTCCCGTAGGAACGACGCCGGATCCGCGACCTCGCGCGCGAACGACCGCAAGACGGCCGAGGAGCTCAAGCAGGACCTCGTACGCAAGATGCAGGAGCGTGCGCAGGGCGAGTCGAAGACCGACGACGCGTCGCAGGAGGGCACCGAGAACAGCTGACCCGGACAAGCCGAGCGGCGGGCGCCCCCCCCCCGCCGGGGGGGCGGCGGCTGGGCCCGCCCC
>NZ_JAEIMH010000022.1:58242-65536 GCF_016464295.1 Streptomyces sp. N35
CGACTCCCTGGGAGTCGCGGGCCGTTGCTGTTGCCCTCACCCGATCTTCGTCACGGGGATGCGGCCCGCCGAGGGCAGTACGCGATCGAGGAACGCGCTGACCAGAGGGACCACCTCGTCGAGATGGGTTTCAAGGAGCCAGTGGCCTCCGTCGAGCAGGTGCAACTCCGCCTCGGGGAGGTCGCGGTGATAGGCGCGGGCTGCGGCTTCGGGCATGTACCCGTCGTGAGGTCCCCACACGATGAGCGTCTCGGGCCGGTGTTCACGCAGGTAGGCCCGCTGACGGTCGAACCACGCCAGCGTGCTCGGCTGGTCCTCGAGGAGCCGGATCAGATTCGCCACTCGTTCGGGACTCCGCATGAGCGTCCAGTGCAGCGTCCACAGGTCGGGGGGAATCCGCTCCGCGATGTGGCCGGGCAGCTCGCCGGCGAACTCGTCGCGGAAGCCCTCCAGGCTGACGTGGGCGGCGATCCCGCGGCGCGACTCGGGGCCCGGGTCGGCCCAGAACTGTCGAAGGGCGTCGTACTTGGGCCCGAACGCGTCCTCGTAGATGTCGCCGTTCTGGATGATCAGTCCCGCCACCCGGTCCGGCGCGCGCATCGCGAGCCGGAGTCCGAACTGGGAGCCGTAGTCGTGCAGCCAGATCGCGTAGCGCTTCAGGTCGAGCTGCCGGGTGAAGTCGGACAGGAAGTCGGCGTAGGCGTCGAAGGTGTAGCCGAACTCCTTCGGCGCGGGGGTGGCGCTGTAGCCGAAGCCGGGCAGGTCCGGGGCGATCAGCCGCCATCGGTCGCCCAGCGCGGCCATCAGGTGCCGGTACACGAACGACGACCCGGGGTAGCCGTGCGGCAGCAGCACTACCGGTCCGTCGTGAGGGCCGGTCTCCCGGTAGAACGTCTCGATCCCGCCGACTGAGGTGGTGAGGTGTCGCATGCGTCCCTATTTTTTCACAGGCGACCTCGCCGGCACGCCGACAGGTTCTGGGCCGCCGCGTGCTCGGTGTCACACCTTGACCGATGCCTCCGCCGCCTCCGTGTGCTCCAGCCGCTCAGCCGTACGGACCGCCGTCCCGCGCGCCCACCGGCCGCTGGTCACCGCGCCGACCACCAGGACGCTCAGACCGCAGCCGGCGATGATCCACCAGGCCGGCTTGCTCGCCTCGACGAAGTCCGTGGAGGAGGTGGCGGACGAGGCCATCCCCGCCGCGAGCACCGCACCGATCACCGCGACGCCGAGCGTTCCGCCCACCTGACGGCTGGTCGAGGCCACCGCGGCGGCCACGCCCGCCTGGGCGCGGGGCATGCCGGAGACGGCGGTGTTGGTGATGGGGGCGTTGACGAAGCCGAAGCCGATGCCGAAGATCACGTATCCGATGACGAGCGTGGTGTTCGAGGTCTCCGCCTCGAAGGCCGCGAACAGCACTCCGCTCACCGTCATCGCGACTCCCGCCACCAGCAAGGAGATCCGCGGCCCCCGGCTGCCCACGAGCCGCCCGGAGACCGGCGCGCAGACGAAGCACATCGCCGCCATCGGCAGCATCCACAGTCCGGCGTGCAGGGCGTCGAGGCCGCGTACGTCCTGCAGGTAGAGCGTCGACAGGAACAGGAAGCCCGCGAGCGCGGCGAAGGCGCTCACCGCGATCACGGTCGCCCCGCTGAACGGCGCGCTGCGGAAGAACCGCAGATCGATCAGCGGCTCGTCCCGCCTGCGCTCGTACAGGACGAGAGAGGCCAGCGCGCAGACGGCCACCGCGCTGAAGACGAGGATCTCCGCCGAGAGCCAGCCCTTCGCGGGCGCCTCGATGATCGCGTACGTGACGGAGCCGAGCAGCGCGATCACCAGGATCTGCCCCACGGGGTCGGGGCGCCGGGGCTCGGGCGCGCGGGACTCGGGCACGTGGCGCAGCGTCAGGAGCAGAGCCGCGAGGCCGACCGGCAGATTGACCCAGAAGATCGAGCGCCAGCCGACCGTGTCCACGAGCAGCCCGCCGACCAGCGGTCCGGCCGCCATCGAGATACCGACGACGGCGCCCCAGACGCCGATGGCGCGGGCGCGCTCCTTGGGCTCGGTGAAGGTGTTGGTGATGATCGACATCGCCACCGGGTTGAGCATCGAGCCGCCCACGGCCTGCACCATCCGGAACGCGATCAGCGATTCGAGGTTCGGCGCGAGCGAGCAGAGCACCGAGCCGATCGTGAAGAGGACGAGCCCGGTCATGAAGACCCTGCGGCGCCCGATCCGGTCCGCCGTCGAGCCGGCCAGCATCAGGAGCGAGGCGAGGACCAGGGTGTACGCGTCGATCGTCCACTGCATGCCCGCCACGTCCGCGTCGAGCTCTTTGCGCATGGACGGCAGGGCCACGTTCAGGACGGTGTTGTCGAGGCTGACGATCAGCAGGCTCATGCAGCAGATCGCAAGGATCAGCATGCGCCGGCGGTGGGTCAGGGGCTCGCTGACCGGGGCGGACTTGGGCAACGATGCGGCGGGGTCAGGCAACGGCATCCATCAAAAGTACGCCTAACTAAAGACCCTGTCCGCCGGTGGTCCGCGTACGCGACAATGGCGGGATGCCGCAGCACTCTTTCTCCCCGCTCACCGTCGGACCGCACGTAGTCCAGCCGCCCGTGGTGCTCGCCCCCATGGCCGGCATCACCAACGCCCCGTTCCGCACCCTGTGCCGTGAGTTCTCCGGCGGCAAGGGGCTGTTCGTCAGCGAGATGATCACGACGCGCGCCCTGGTCGAGCGCAACGAGAAGACCATGCAGCTGATCCACTTCGACGAGACCGAGAAGCCGCGCTCGATCCAGCTGTACGGAGTGGACCCGGCCACCGTCGGCAAGGCCGTCCGCATGATCGCGGAGGAGGACCTGGCCGACCACATCGACCTCAACTTCGGCTGCCCGGTCCCCAAGGTCACGCGCAAGGGCGGCGGTTCGGCACTCCCGTACAAGCGGCATCTGCTGCGCGCGATCCTGCGCGAGGCCGTCAGCGGCGCCGGTGATCTGCCGGTCACGATGAAGATGCGCAAGGGCATCGACGACGACCACATCACCTATCTCGACGCGGGCCGTATCGCGGTCGAGGAGGGCGTCACGGCGATCGCGCTGCACGGGCGCACGGCCGCGCAGCACTACGGCGGTACGGCGGACTGGTCCGCGATCGCCCGCCTGAAGGAGCACGTGCCCGAGATCCCGGTGCTCGGCAACGGTGACATCTGGTCCGCCGAGGACGCGGTCCGCATGATGCGCGAGACCGGCTGCGACGGAGTGGTCGTGGGCCGCGGCTGCCTGGGGCGGCCGTGGCTCTTCGGGGACCTGGTCGGCATCTTCGAGGGCAACCGGGCGCCCGCCGCCCCGTCGCTTCGAGAGGTCGCGGAAGTGATGGTGCGGCACGCGACGCTGCTCGGTGAGTGGATCGGCGATGAGGCACGCGGTGTCATCGACTTCCGCAAGCATGTGGCCTGGTACCTCAAGGGTTTCGCGGTCGGCTCCGAGATGCGCAAGCGGCTCGCGATCACGTCCTCCCTGGACGAGCTGCGGGGCGGGCTCGACGAGCTGGATCTGGACCAGGCCTGGCCGGTCGGCGCGGACGGTCCGCGCGGCCGTACGTCGGGCAACAACAGGGTCGTGCTGCCGGACGGCTGGCTCAAGGACCCGTACGACTGCGCGGGCGTGAGCGAAGAGGCGGAGCTGGATACGTCCGGCGGCTGAGAAGCCGGTCCGCATCGGTGCTGATTGATGATCGATCGGCGAGTGATTCTCGCCACCTTGAGAAGCTACCTGCTCACATGAGCGGATCTTGAAGGTGTGTGGGGCCTGAAGGGTGGCACCGGGTGCCACCCTTTTTGCGTTCAAGTCTTGAACTCAAGTGCTCTGGATCCCGCTCATGTGAGCGCAATCTTTCTCGATGAGGTCAAGCTCCCTTCGGGGGATGAAAACTTCGCCTACCGAAGGGTCACTTTCGATCTGCTGGCGGACGGGTGGTTACGGCCGTAAGGCGCTCAGGTGTATCTCCTCAGACGCCTTCGATCTGGGTATGTTCCTCGACGTCAGGGCAGCCACCGAGCCTCGAGGAGTCGAGACCCGTGTCGGAAAACAAGAAGCAGAAGTTCGTCTACGACTTCACCGAGGGCAACAGGGACCTCAAGGACCTCCTCGGCGGAAAGGGCGCCAACCTCGCCGAGATGACCAATCTCGGTCTGCCGGTCCCTCCGGGCTTCACGATCACCACCGAGGCCTGCAAGGTCTACCTCGACAGCGGCACCGAGCCCGCCCCGCTCCGCGAAGAGGTCACCGCGCACCTCGACGCCCTCGAGCAGAAGATGGGCAAGAAGCTCGGCCAGGCCGACGACCCGCTGCTCGTATCCGTACGCTCGGGCGCCAAGTTCTCGATGCCCGGAATGATGGACACCGTCCTCAACATCGGCCTCTCGGACGCCTCCGTGAAGGGTCTCGCCAAGCAGTCCGGCGACGAGCGCTTCGCGTGGGACTCGTACCGCCGACTCATCCAGATGTTCGGCAAGACCGTGCTCGGCGTGGACGGCGAGCTCTTCGAGGACGCACTCGAAGCCGCCAAGAAGGCCAAGAAGGTCACGGTCGACACCGACCTCGACGCCCCCGAACTGCAGAAGCTGGTCAAGCAGTTCAAGAAGATCGTCAAGACCGAGGCGGGCCGCGACTTCCCGCAGGACCCGCGCGAGCAGATGGATCTCGCCATCACCGCGGTCTTCGACTCTTGGAACGGCGACCGTGCCAAGCTCTACCGCCGCCAGGAGCGCATCCCGGGCGACCTCGGCACCGCGGTCAACGTCTGCTCGATGGTCTTCGGCAACCTCGGCCCCGACTCCGGCACCGGTGTCGCCTTCACGCGTGACCCGGCCTCCGGTCACGCGGGCGTGTACGGCGACTACCTGCAGAACGCGCAGGGCGAGGACGTCGTCGCCGGTATCCGCAACACCGTGCCGCTCGCGGACCTCGAGAACATCGACAAGAAGTCGTACGACCAGTTGATGCAGATCATGGAGACGCTCGAGACGCACTACAAGGACCTGTGCGACATCGAGTTCACCATCGAGCGCGGTCAGCTGTGGATGCTGCAGACCCGCGTCGGCAAGCGCACCGCCGCGGCCGCGTTCCGCATCGCCACGCAGCTCGTGGACCAGGGCCTGATCGACGAGGCCGAGGCGCTGCAGCGCGTCAACGGCGCCCAGCTCGCGCAGCTGATGTTCCCGCGCTTCGACGAGGACGCGAAGATCGAGAAGCTCGCCCGCGGTATCGCCGCCTCGCCGGGCGCCGCGGTCGGCAAGGCCGTCTTCGACTCGTACACCGCGATCAAGTGGTCGCGTTCGGGCGAGAAGGTCATCCTGATCCGCCGCGAGACCAACCCCGACGACCTTGACGGCATGATCGCCGCCGAGGGCATCCTGACCTCGCGCGGCGGCAAGACCTCGCACGCCGCCGTCGTCGCCCGCGGCATGGGCAAGACCTGCGTCTGCGGCGCCGAGGAGCTCGAAGTCGACACCAAGCGGCGGCGGATGACCGCGCCCGGCGGTGTGGTCATCGAGGAGGGCGACGTCGTCTCGATCGACGGTTCGTCCGGCAAGGTCTACCTCGGTGAGGTGCCCGTCGTGCCCTCGCCCGTCGTCGAGTACTTCGAGGGCCGGATGCACGCCGGTGCCGAGGAGGCCGGCGAGCTGGTCGCCGCCGTGCACCGCATCATGTCCTTCGCCGACGGCAAGCGCCGCCTGCGCGTGCGCGCCAACGCCGACAACGCCGAGGACGCGCTGCGCGCCCGCCGCTTCGGCGCGCAGGGCATCGGCCTGTGCCGTACCGAGCACATGTTCCTCGGTGAACGCCGCGAGATGGTCGAGAAGCTGATCCTCGCCGACACCGACGACGAGCGGGAGGAAGCCCTCAAGGAGCTGCTCCCGCTGCAGAAGAAGGACTTCGTCGAACTCTTCGAGGCGATGGACGGACTCCCGGTGACGGTGCGTCTGCTCGACCCGCCGCTGCACGAGTTCCTGCCCGACATCACCGAGCTCTCGGTCCGCGTCGCGCTCGCCGAGTCCCGCAAGGACGCCAACGAGAACGACCTGCGCCTGCTCCAGGCCGTGCACAAGCTGCACGAGCAGAACCCGATGCTGGGTCTGCGCGGCGTACGCCTCGGCCTGGTCATCCCCGGCCTGTTCACCATGCAGGTACGGGCCATCGCCGAGGCCGCCGCCGAGCGCAAGGCCGCCAAGGGCGACCCGCGGGCCGAGATCATGATCCCGCTGGTGGGCACCGTCCAGGAGCTGGAGATCGTCAAGGACGAGGCGGACCAGGTGATCGCCGAGATCGAGGCCGCCACCGGCATCGACCTCAAGCTGACCATCGGCACGATGATCGAGCTGCCGCGTGCCGCGCTCACCGCAGGGCAGATCGCCGAGGCCGCCCAGTTCTTCTCGTTCGGCACGAACGACCTCACCCAGACCGTGTGGGGCTTCAGCCGCGACGACGTGGAGGCCAGCTTCTTCACCGCGTACCTGGAGAAGGGCATCTTCGGTGTCTCGCCGTTCGAGACCATCGACAAGGACGGCGTCGGCACGCTCGTGAAGTACGCCGTCGAGCAGGGCCGCAAGACCCGCCCCGACCTCAAGCTGGGCGTCTGCGGTGAGCACGGCGGCGACCCGGAGTCGGTGCACTTCTTCCACGAGGTGGGGCTCGACTACGTGTCCTGCTCGCCGTTCCGTATCCCGGTCGCGCGTCTGGAGGCCGGCCGTGCGGCGGCGGCCTCGCTGGGCAGCGACAGCCGCTGAACCTTGTGCTGAACCACCGGGTCCGGCGGCGGGTCATGCCCTGACAAACCCTCACCGGTTCGTCGCCGGCCCCGGCTTGTGGAGGAAGGGGGCGCCCTGTGCGGGGGCGCCCCCTTCTCCTCGTCCGGGGCTCCCCCCGAATCCCGGTACGAGCCATACCCGCACCATCCTCGAGGCGCTGAGAAGGAACCGCGAGGCATTTCGGGTCAGTCCGAATAGCTGAGACCGGCGTAGTGCGGTCGTGCAGCGAGACTGGGCGCCGGCGTCATGGATCGGGGGATACAGACGTGCTGCGGATCCATTTCACGCGAGCGGATCTCACCCGCGTACGGATCGCGGAGCGGGCGCATCTGCTCTGGGAGACCGTGCTCAGCCTGCACCGGCTGCGCGACCGCTGGGCCCCGGGCGAACTGGACGGCTGGCGGGCCGGTGCCCCCCCCCCGCCCCGCCCCGCGCCGCCGCGCGGGGGGGGGGGGGGGGGGGGGGGGGGCGCGCGGGGTG
>NZ_JAEIMH010000022.1:65546-72427 GCF_016464295.1 Streptomyces sp. N35
GCCCCCGGCTGCGGCCCGGCGGGCCCCGGGCGGGACTGGGGGGCTGGCGGGCCGGCGCCCGCCACCGGCTCGGCGCCGATCCGGAGCGCGGGCGGCGGGCGGTCGGGGTGCTCGGCGCGCTGGTTCCGACGCGCGGCAACTTTCCCGACTTCCTCACCCCGAGCGCCCTGCACACCTCCCTCGACGAGAGCCTCGACGCCCTGGCCGGCACCCCGCGCGCCCAACTCGCGGACGAGCTGGACCGGATGGGCGGCTTTCCCGGCGGCGTACCCACCTGGCTGCGGCCGCTCGCCGACGGTGACCCGCACACACTCGGGCTGCTCACCGGCAGTCTGCGCGACTACCACCGGGCGAGCGTCGCGCCCTACCTCGACCGCGTGCAGGCCCAGGTCGACGCCGATCGCGCGGTCGCCCTGCGGGGGCTGCTCGACGGGGGTACGGAGGGGATGCTCGCCGGTCTGCGGCCGGTGCTGCGGTGGAATCCGCCGGTCCTGGAGGCCGACTATCCGATGGAGCACGACATCCACCTCGGCGGGCGCGGACTCGTCCTCGTGCCCTCGTACTTCTGTGCCCGCAGGCCCGTCACCCTGGTCGACGAGGAGCTGCCGCCGGTGCTGGTCTATCCGGTCCGGCGTACGGGGACGGGCGCCGGGCGGACGGGCGCGGGGCGGGCGGCCCCCCCCCCGCCCCCCCCCCCCCCCCCCCCCGCCGCCCGCCCGCGCGTCCTCCGTGCGCCCCTCGACCGGCTGCTCGGCCGCACCCGCTCGGCCGTGCTCGCGTCCGTCGACGGCGGCTGCACGACCGGTGAACTCGCCCGCAGGGTCGGGGTGTCACCGGCCTCCGCCAGCCAGCACGCCTCCGTGCTGCGCGAGGCGGGCCTGCTGTCGACGGTCCGGGACGGGAGCAGTGTGCTGCACACGCTGACTCCGCTGGGGCGGCGGCTCCTTGCCGGCCCTAGCTCCGGAAGGGCCCCGTCACCTCGTACGTGATCCCGCCCGAGGAACTGCCGCTCGTACCGCGCTGGCTGGAGAAGTACAGACGTGTGCCGTTGGGCGAGAACGCCGGGCCGGTGATCTCGGAGCCCGACTGACCGGTGATCCTGAGGAACGGGGCGACGACCTCGGCCGGCGTGATCATGCAGATCTCCATGTTCCCGCCGTCCTCCGCGATGAACAGATCGCCGGACGCGGTCCCCGTCACATTGTCGACCCCGGTCAGCGGCGGGCCGCTCACCAGCGAGTCGTCGTAGGCGAGTTCGAGGGTCGAGGCCGCCGCGTTGTACTGCCACACGCGGTTGTCGCCCTTCGTCGTGAACCAGCAGGTGTCGTCCGCGTAGTAACAGCCCTCTCCGCCGTTGAAGCGCTTGGCGCCGGAGACCTGGCCGCGGGTGGCGGTGGCGCCGCTCGGGTCCGGCACCTGTGCCCAGGTCACCGGCCCGCTCGTCCCCGATCCCATCTTCAGGACCTCCAGTTTTCCGGCCGACAGATCACCCCAAGTGGTGGGCGTGAAGCGGTAGAAGCAGCCGTCGGAGACGTCCTCGGTGAGATAGATCGTCTTGCGTACGGGGTCGGCGGCGGCGGCCTCGTGCTTGAAGCGCCCCATCGCGTCCCGCCGGACCGCCGCCTTCACGCCCCAGGGGTCCGTCTCGTAGACGTAGCCGCGGTCGACCTCCTCGCAGGAGAGCCAGGTGTTCCACGGGGTCTTCCCGCCGGCGCAGTTGGTGCGGGTGTTGGAGAGGATGCGGTACGCACCCGTGATCGCGCCGGTCGCGGAGAACTTCACCGCGCCCGCGCCGCCGCTCGGGCTGATCTCCGAGTTGGAGACGTAGATCCAGCCCGAGCCGTCCGCGTAACAGGCGCCGCCGGCCGGGGCGTTGGGCCAGGGGGACGAGGGGGGGCCGACTTTCTGCCCGGAACGGGCGATCACTCTGCTGCTGAACCCCGCGGGCAGCTGGATCCCGTTGGCGTCCGCCGAGCCGAGTGCGCCGTACGGGCCGGTGCCGGGCTGTGCGGGGTCGGCGAAGGCGGCGCCGCGCCACAGCGTGCCGCCGAAGGCGGCCGCCGAGCTGCCGATGACCGCGCCGCGCAGGAAGGTCCGACGTTCCACTGTCACTCCAGGTGGTGGGGGTCGCCCCGCGCGCCGGGTACGGCGACGGGGTCGCGCGGTTCGAGAACCTAGGCGGGCTGCATTGTCTGTACATGAACAAGGGGCGAAGGGTGGGAGCAGGTTTGCCGGGGCGGCCCCTGGCGCACGTTTGCCGGGCGGGGGCGCCCGGCCTACCGTCGGGCCCATGAGTACCGGGAAGAGCGCTGCTTCGGGTGCCGGCCGGGGCACGGGCACGGGCGCCGGCAGGAAGATCACCGAGAAGCTGTCGGCCGCCGTGCTGAGCGAGTCCACCGGCAAGGACTGGGTCGGCTGGTTCGCCGTGCTCGACAAGTGGGGCGCGCACCAGCGCGGCCACACCGAGATCGCCCGGCATCTGCGCGAGGAGCACGGCGTGAACGGCTGGCACGCCCAGTCGATCACTGTCGGCTACGAGCAGGAACGGGGGATGCGCGAGGTCGGCCAGTCCTGCGACGGCACCTGGGAGGCCTCCGGCAACAAGACCGTGAACGTGCCGGCCGAGCGCGTCACGGAGGCGTTCGTGGACGAGGCGGCCCGGCGCCGCTGGCTCCCGGACGCCGACCTGACGCTGCGCACCCACCGCGCCGGCAAGTCCCTCACCGCCGACTGGGACGGCGGGACCAGCCGTATCTCCGTCTTCCTGACGGTCAAGGGCCCACAGAAGACACAGATCACCCTCGGCCACCACAGGCTGGCGGACGCGGATGCGGTGGTGGCGTACAAGGAGTTCTGGCGGGAGCGGTTGGGGGAGCTCAAGCGGGTGCTCGAGGTGGGTTGAGGGTTCTGTGCGGGTGCGGTCTCGTCGACGGGTGGGTGTGCGGTCTCGTCGCCAGGTGCGGGTGGGTGGCGCCTGCGGCGGGCTGTTTTCCCCTACCCGCCCCTTCCCGAAACCGGGGCTTCGCCCCGGACCCCCTCATCCGAACTTCGTTCGGATCTGCTCAATCGCCGCAGGGGCTGAGATTGCCGCAGAGGTTGAGATTGCCGCAGGGGCTGAGATTGGCGCAGAGGCTGAGATTCCCCGGACGCCCAGAACCACTGCCCCCGCGCGAACCACCCGGGTAGGCTCGCGAGCATGGAGCTCGAGGTGTTCGTACCAGTGCCCGAAGCCGAACTGCGGCGCGCGCTGGGAGACCCCGGACAAGTCGCCCGGAGTGTCCCCGGCCTCCAGCGCGCGGCGGACGGTGAGCCGCTCGAAGGCCGCCTCAAAGTGCGGATCGGCGGCCACACCATCACCTACCGCGGCTCGGCGAAGGTCGTCCGACGCGGTGGCTCGTACGCGCTCGAGGGCCAGGCGGCCGAGGCGCGCGGCTCCGGATCCGTACAACTCGCGCTGAAGCTGCGGCTTGTGGCGGCCGAGGGCGGTACGAACCTGGCGTTCAGCGGCGGGGCCAAGGCCGATGGCCGGGCCGCCGAGGCGGACGACGCCGCGGTGGAGTCTTCGGCGCGACGGTTGCTGACCCGGTTCGCCGAGCGGCTCGGCGAGGTGGCCCTGGCTTCCCGTGCCCCCGAGGCGGTGGAGACCGAGCCCGCGATCGCTCCCGACGCCGAGCCCACGGAGGCTCCCGCGATCGCTCCCGACGCCGAGCCCACGGAGGCTCCCGGGATCGAGCCCGACGCCCCGTCCGCCGAGCCCGACGCCCCGTCCGCCGAGCCCGGCACCCCCGCCTCCGTCTTCGAGACCGAGGTCCCGCCCCCGTCCCTCGACGCCCCCTACGACGAGGCGGCACTCGCCGAGGAGGTGGACGAGGTGTTCGGGGAGGCGCCGAGCGAGGCCGCGCACGCACGCCGCACGATGATCGGCCGCAGCGCCGAAGAGGTCGACCACGCCCCGCCGCGCGGCCGCTACGCCCCGGCGCCCGCACCCGACAGCAGCACCGCCTCCGACACCCTGCGCTGGGCCGCACCCGCCGCCGCGCTGATCGTGGCCTCGGCCATCGTCGTGAGCCGGGTACTGCGCCGCCGCCGCTGACACGGGAGTACTAGGGTCGAGGCGTGACGACTAAGGACGACATCAGGCTGGTCGCGGGCGGCACGGAGCTCACCGTGCAGGGCGGAAACGGCTGCCGGATCGGCTCGCTGCGGATCGACGGCACCGAGGTGCTGCGCCAGGGCGACCACTACGGCTCCTTCCCGATGGTGCCGTGGTGCGGGCGCACCGACAACGGGCGGTTCCTGAGCGGCGGCGAGAGCTACCAGCTGCCGATCACCGATCCGCCGCACGCCATCCACGGCACCGTGCGCGACGTGGCCTGGCGTCTGGCGCGCTCGTCGGCGGACGAGGCGGCCTTCACGTACGACCTGACCGAGCCCTGGCCCTGGAACGGGCGCGTCACGCAGCTCTTCGCCCTGTCCGAGGACAGCGTGACGATCACGATGGGGATCGAGACGTACGGAGACTCCTTCCCGGCGCAGATCGGCTGGCACCCCTGGTTCAAGCGCCACCTGCGCGAGGGCGGCGCCGAGGCGCGGATCGACTTCGACGCGGCCTGGCAGGAGGAGCGCGGCGAGAACTATCTGCCCACCGGCAAGCGCATCGATCCGCGGCCGAGTCCCTGGGACGACTGCTTCGGGATGCCGGACGGTGTGGACGTCACCGTGACGTGGGCCGATGAGCTGGAGCTGCGGATCAAGAGCCGCGAGCAGTGGGTCGTGGTCTACGACCACCAGCCGGACGGTGTCTGCGTCGAGCCCCAGACGGGCCCGCCCAACGGCCTGAACACCCACCCGCGCCTGGTCACGCCGATCGATCCGCTGGAGGCGTCGACCACCTGGAGCTGGCGCCGGCTCTGACGCACGTGAGGCGCCGATCCGCCCCCGGATACGCTGACCCCATGAGTGACGTACGCGCGGCTCTGCTGCAGCAGATCAAGGACAAGGCCGTCGTGCACGGCAAGGTGACCCTCTCCTCCGGGATCGAGGCCGACTACTACGTCGACCTGCGCCGGATCACCCTCGACGGCGAGGCCGCCCCGCTGGTCGGCCAGGTTCTCCTGGACCTCACCAAGGACCTCGACTTCGACGCCGTCGGCGGTCTGACCATGGGCGCCGACCCCGTGGCCGGCGCGATGCTGCACGCCGCCGCCGCGCGGGGCGAGCGCCTGGACGCGTTCGTCGTGCGCAAGGCCGCCAAGGCGCACGGTCTGCAGCGCCGCGTCGAGGGCCCGGACATCAGGGGCCGCCGCGTCCTGGTCGTCGAGGACACCTCCACCACCGGCGGCTCCCCGCTGGAGGCCGTGCAGGCGGTACGCGAGGCAGGCGCCGAGGTCGTCGGTGTCGCCACGATCGTGGACCGTGCCACGGGTGCGGCCGAGAAGATCCAGGACGGCGCCGGGGTGCCGTACCTCTTCGCGTTCGGCAAGGACGAGCTCGGGCTCGCCTAGCCTGCACGCCCAGGTCCGTACGAAAGCGACGAAACGGGGGACTTAGGTCCCCCGTTTTCGCGCCCCCGTGTGGACTGGAGCAATCCCGCAAGTCTGGAAAGATAGGGACGACGATGACGTCATCCCTCAGTGACCCACAGTCATGGATGCAGTCACCTATGTGACATTCCGTTACGGGTCGCAAGGTCAGGGCCAAGCTACCCACACCGCGTACATCAAGGAGCGGACAGATGCCCATCGCAACCCCCGAGGTCTACAACGAGATGCTCGACCGGGCGAAGGCAGGCAAGTTCGCCTACCCGGCCATCAACGTGACCTCGTCCCAGACGCTGCACGCTGCCCTGCGCGGCCTCGCGGAGGCGGAGAGCGACGGCATCATTCAGATGTCCACCGGTGGCGCCGAGTTCCTGGGCGGCCAGCACAGCAAGGACATGGTCACGGGCGCCGTCGCGCTCGCCGAGTTCGCGCACGTCGTCGCCAAGAAGTACGACATCACCATCGCGCTGCACACGGACCACTGCCCGAAGGGCAAGCTGGACACCTACGTCCGCCCGCTGCTCGACATCTCCGCCGAGCGCGTCGCCAAGGGTGAGAACCCGCTGTTCCAGTCGCACATGTGGGACGGCTCGGCCGAGACCCTCGCCGACAACCTGGCCATCGGCCAGGAGCTGCTCGCGAAGGCCGCCGCCGCGAAGATCATCCTCGAGGTCGAGATCACCCCGACCGGTGGTGAGGAGGACGGCGTCAGCCACGAGATCAACGACAACCTCTACACCACGGTCGACGACGCGATCCGCACCGCCGAGGCCCTCGGCCTGGGCGAGAAGGGCCGCTACCTGCTCGCCGCCTCGTTCGGCAACGTGCACGGCGTCTACAAGCCGGGCAACGTCGTCCTCAAGCCCGAGCTGCTCAAGGAGCTGCAGGAGGGCGTGGGCGCGAAGTTCGGCAAGACGTCCCCGTTCGACTTCGTCTTCCACGGCGGTTCGGGCTCCACGCTCGAGGAGATCCACACCGCGCTCGAGTACGGCGTCGTGAAGCAGAACCTCGACACCGACATGCAGTACGCGTTCTCGCGTCCGGTCGTGGACCACATGTTCAAGAACTACGACGGTGTCCTGAAGGTCGACGGCGAGGTCGGCACCAAGTCCCTCTACGACCCCCGTACGTGGGGCAAGGCGGCCGAGGCCGGCATGGCCGCGCGCGTGGTCGAGGCCGCGAAGGCGCTGCGCTCGGCGGGCACCAAGATCAAGTAAGCCGTGGGCGCCCAGGCTCTGTCAGCCGCGGGCGTCAAGCTCAAGTAACCCTTTGCGCAAAGGGTGTTGCGAAGGGGGGGGGGGCCCCCCCGGAGCCCCGGCCTTCCCGCTGGGGGGAGGGGGG
>NZ_JAEIMH010000022.1:72437-79555 GCF_016464295.1 Streptomyces sp. N35
GGCCCGGGTTCCTCATCGGAACCCGGGCCTTTCGGCATGTGAGACGCGGTCAAGGGTCACTTATGTGGTCTATACCTCCTGGTGCAGGATGGGCCGTATGAAGAAGACCAAGGCCGCGCTCTGGGAGTTCCTCCAGGGTCTGGGCAAGACATTCATGCTCCCTGTGGCGCTGCTCGCGTTCTGCGGCATCATGCTCGGCATCGGCTCGTCGCTGTCCAGCGAACGGGTCACCGAGCAAATACCGTTCCTGAAGGGCGAGGTGTTCCACCTCGTCTTCACATGGATGGCCAACACCGGTCTGGTCGCCTTCAAGTTCCTCCCCGTCATGTTCGCGATGGCTATTCCGCTGGGTCTGGCCCGCGAGGACAAGGGCGTCGCCGCCTTCTCCGGCTTCGTCGGCTTCGCCTCCCTGAACCTCGCGGTGAACTTCTTCCTCACCGCCAAGGGCGTCGACTTCGAGGACGAGAAGGCGATCGCCCACTACGGCATCGCCGACGTCCTGGGCGTCCAGTCCATCGATACGGGGCTGCTCGGCGCCGTCGCGGTCGGCATCATCGTCGCCGTACTGCACCGCCGCTTCCGCACCCAGCGGATGCCCGACGCCCTGGCCTTCTTCGGCGGGCTGCGTTTCGTGCCGATCATCTCGGCCCTGGTGCTCAGCCTCGTCGGTCTGCTGATCCCGCTGATCTGGCCGGCCCTCAACAGCGGGATCACCGCGGTCGGCCGGGGCATCGGGCACGCGGGCGTCTTCGGACCGTTCTTCTTCGGCATGGGCGAGGTGCTGCTCCGCCCGATCGGCCTGCACCACATCCTCGTGGCGATGTTCCGCTTCACCGACGTCGGCGGCTCCGGCATGGTCTGCGGTGAGCAGGTCTCCGGCGCGCTCAACATGTTCTACTCGCAGCTCGGCTGCAAGGCCCCGCCGACCGGCGCCGTCGAGAACGCCACGCACTTCCTCTCCCAGGGCAAGATGGCCGTCTACCTCGGCGGTCTCCCGGGCGCCGCGCTCGCGATGTACCACTGCGCGAACAACAAGATGCGGCCCGAGATCAAGGCGCTCCTCATCTCCGGTGTCGTCGCCTGTGTGGTCGGCGGTATCACCGAACCCCTGGAATTCCTCTTCCTGTTCATCGCGCCCTGGCTCTACCTGATCCACGCGGTCCTGGTCGGCCTCGGCTTCCTGGTGGCCGCGGTGCTCGGCATCTTCATCGGCAACACCGACGGCAACGTCATCGACTGGCTCGTCTTCGGTGTCCTGCAAGGCACGACCACCAAGTGGTACCTGGTCCCGGTCATCGCCGCGATCTGGTTCGCCGGCTACTACTTCCTCTTCCGCTGGGCGATCACCCGGTTCAACCTGAAGACGCCCGGCCGCGAGGAGCCGTCCGCCGAGGAGGACGAGCCCGCCGAGGCCCCCCAGGGCGAGCTGGTCGCCGGCAAGTACGACCCGGTCGCGATCCTCGCGGCCATCGGCGGCCACGCCAACATCACGTCCCTGGACAACTGCATCACGCGCCTGCGGATGACCGTCGAGGACGCCGGACTCGTCGACGAGGCACGGCTCAAGAAGCTCGGCGCGGTCGGTGTGGTGAAGCTCGACGCGCACAACGTGCAGGTCATCATCGGCCCGCAGGTGCAGTCGGTGAAGGACGCGATCGCCAAGCTCGCGCCGGTGGGATGAGCGGGATGAGCGCAATGAACGCGATGGCCTCGTACGACTTCGACCGCTTCGTCGACCGGCACGGCACCTGGTGCACGCAGTGGGACTACGTGGAGGACCGGTTCGGGGTCCCCGGCCTGCTGCCCTTCACCATCTCGGACATGGACTTCGAGACGGCGCCCGAGGTGCTCACGGCCCTGCGCGGGCGACTTGACCACGGGGTGCTCGGGTATTCGCGGTGGCGGCACTCCGACTTCCTGTCCGCGGTCGTCGACTGGTTCGGCAGGCGGTACGCGACCGTCGTCGACCCCGAGTCGATCGCCTACGCGCCCGCGGTGCTCTATCAGGCCGGGGTGCTGATCGATCTGTGGTCCGGGCCCGGCGACGGTGTGGTCGTGCACACCCCCGCGTACGACGCCTTCCCGCGCCTGATCGAGGCGCACGGGCGGGAGATGCGGGGCTGCGGGCTCGACGACTGGGCGGAGTTCGAGCGGCTGCTCGCGCTGCCCGACACCTCCGTGCTGCTGCTCTGCTCGCCGCACAACCCGACCGGGCGTGTGTGGACCGAGGAGGAGCTGGCGCGCATGGCCGGGCTGTGCGCGCGGCACGGGGTCGCGGTGATCAGCGATGAGATCCACGCGGACCTGGCGCACCGGGAGTTCACCACGTGGGCCGGGTTCGACCCTGGACGGTGGGCCGTCGTCACCTCCGCGTCCAAGTCCTTCAACATCCCGGCGCTGACCGGGAGTTACGGCATCATCGGCGATTCCGAGGCGCATGCCGCGTATCTGCGCAGGCTCAAGGACGCGGACGGTCTGTCGTCGCCGGCGGTTCTGTCGCTCGTCGGCCATATCGCCGCGTACCGCGAGGGCGAGGGCTGGCTCGACGCACTGCGGGCGTACGTGGCGGGCAATCTGGAGATGGTCGCGGAACGCCTCGAGGCGGCCGGCCTCAACTGGCAGCCCCCGCAGGCCGGTTACCTGGCCTGGATCGATCTGCGTCCGCTCGGCATCGTGGCGGACGAGCCGCTGCAGCGCGAGTTGATCGAGGGCGAGAAGGTCGCGATCATGCCGGGCGGCGCCTATGGCGCACCGGGCTTCGTCCGCCTCAACGTGGGCTGCCCGCGCGCCAAAGCCGAGGCGGGCGCGGACGCCCTGATCCGCGCGCTGAGCCGCCTCACGTAGCCGCGGGAAAGGGACCGACCGTCCAGGCGGATGTCCGGTTCATACCGGTTCGCGCTGGACAATCGGTCCCCCTCTCAAGGTCTAGGCCTTGAGCTGGTCGTATGCCTCGGGGCTGCTGTCGCGGAGGAATTGCCAGCAGCGTTCGTGTTCCTCTTTTTCGGCGATTTCGCCGGCGGCGCGGGCGAGGGCGGCGAGGCAGCGCAGGAAGCCCTGGTTGGGCTCGTGGCTCCACGGCACCGGGCCGTGGCCCTTCCAGCCGGAGCGGCGCAGGGCGTCCAGACCGCGGTGGTAGCCGGTGCGGGCGTACGCGTACGACTCGATCACCCGGCCGCCCGCGAACGCGTCCTCGGCGAGCAGCGCCCAGGCCAGGGAGTACGTCGGGTGCGCGGCCGCGATCTGGGCCGGGGTGGACGTGCCGACCATGGCCCGTGCCGCCTCGTTCTCCGGCAGCTGAGTGGGGGCGGGACCGCCGAGCAGGTTCTTGTGCGTCTCCATGGCCGCCAGTCTGCCACCCGCGCCGAACGAGTGGTTTCCTCGGTACGGGAGGTCCCGTGCTGACCCGACGACCGCGCACCCAGCTCGCCGCCGTCGCCCTGGCGGGAGTGCTGACCTCGGTCCTGCTGCTGCCCTGGGCGCTGCCCCTCGGCTGGGACGAACTCGTCTACGCCACCCGCTTCTCCCCGTACGGAGACGGCCTCGACGTCGACTTCAGCGCCCCGCGCACCCGGGGCGTCCCGCTGCTCATCGCCCCGGTCGCCCTGTGGTCGGACTCGGTCGTGCTGCTGCGGCTGTGGCTGCTGCTGCTCTGGGCGGTGGCCCTGTACCTCGGCTTCCTGCCGTGGCTGCGCGCGGCCCTGCGGCCGCGGGCCGTGGTCCTGGCCGCGGCCTGCTACACCAGCGTCTGGTCGGTGCTCTTCTACGCGGGCCACGCGATGCCCAACCACTACACGGCGATGGGCGCGGTCGGGGCCGCCGGCTCTCTGGCGCGGCGCCCCCTCTCGTACCCGGGCCTCGTCCTCGGCCTCGCGACGGCGACGCTGATGCGGCCCAACGACGGGGTGTGGGTGGCTCTTCCGCTGTGCGCCGCGGCGCTGTTGTGGCGTCGGCGCCGGGCGGCTCTCGCGATCGCCGGGGGTGGGGCGGCGGGTCTGGCGCCCTGGGTGGTGGAGGCCGAACTGCGCTTCGGCGGGCTGGGCGCGCGGCTGGACGCGGCCGGCGAGATCCAGGGCGGTCTGCGCCCGGTGTTCTCGGTCCCCGCCCATGTCGCGGCGCTCGACGGCCGGCTCCTGTGCCGCCCGTGCGACGGGGACGCGCCGAGCCCTCCGGGCGTCATGATCTGGCTGCTCCTGATCCCGCTGGCCGTCATCGGGGCGCGGCATGCGGCGAGGGACGGTCCGGGTCCTGTCGATGCCCGGCCCCGGCGCGCCATGGCACTCGTCCTCGCCACCGCCGCCTGCTCGGCGGCCCCGTACTTCTTCCTCGTCCCGTACGCGGCGCCCCGCTTCCTCTTCCCCGCGTACGCCCTGCTCGCCCTGCCCGCCGCGCTGGGTCTCCTGGCCGTACGGGAAGCAGTGCGCGGCTCCCGAACCAGGTCCGTGCTCGCGGTCGGGGTGCTCGCGGCGCATCTGACCGGCCAGTTCCTCCTCGTCGACCGGCACGGGGGCATTCAGGCGGGAGCCCGCGGCGACTGGGAGCGGGTCGCGCGGGTACTCAGGGCCCAGGGCCTCGAAGCCCCCTGCACGATCGGCGGCAACGCGATGCTCCAGCCCGTCGCGTACACCTCGGGCTGTGTGCCGCGGCGGACCGGCATCCCCGACGCCTTGGTCCTCGTCCACCGCGCACCGCCGCGCTGGGCCCGCGACTGGGAGCGGCACCCCGTGCCGGATACGTACAACACCGGCTGGTCGGTGCTGGTCAGGCCGGGGTTCAAGCGCCCGTGAGGGGCCTGTGACCAGGCAGGTCTTGCCGATACGGGGGAGGATTGCGGAGGATGCGGGTGGGGACCGGGGCCCCCGTGCCGGCATCGGCAGGGGCGGACCGCTACCCGAAGTACCGAGGAGACAGTGATGTCCCACGAGACCGCAGATACGGGAACCGTCCACAGTCCGGAGACCCCGGAGACCCCGCATCTCGACTTCGCCGGCACCACGCCGTACGAGGACTACGTCCAGGCCGATGTCCTCACCCACCTGCAGAAGACCCTCTCGGACGATCCCGGGGAAATGGTCTTCCTGGTGACCACGCAGGTCATGGAACTCTGGTTCACGGTGATCGTGCACGAGTGGGAGACCGCGGCCCGCGCCCTGCGCGAGGACGATCTCACCGTCGCGAAGGACGCGCTCAAGCGTTCCGTACGCGAGCTCGAAGCCCTCAACGCGTCCTGGACGCCGCTCGCCGGCCTGACCCCCGCCCAGTTCAACTCCTACCGCGCCGCGCTCGGCGAGGGGTCCGGCTTCCAGTCGGCGATGTACCGGCGGATGGAGTTCCTGCTCGGCGACAAGTCCGCCTCGATGCTGGTGCCGCACCGGGGTGCGCCGCGCGTCCACCGGGAGCTGGAGAAGGCGCTGCACGAGCCCTCGCTCTACGACGAGGTGCTCCGGCTGCTCTCCCGTCGCGGCTACGCGATTCCGCAGTCCGTCCTGGACCGCGACCTCTCCCAGCGCTACGAGCCTTCGGCCGAGATCGAGCAGGTATGGGCCGAGGTGTACGGCGGCGATCAGGACGGTGAACTGGTGCGCCTCGGCGAGGCGTTGACCGATGTCGGCGAGCTGGTGTGGCGCTGGCGCAACGACCACCTGGTGGCGACCCGGCGCGCGATGGGCTCGAAGACCGGGACCGGCGGGTCGGCCGGTGTGGCGTGGCTGGAGAAGCGGGCGCGCAAGAACGTTTTCCCCGAGCTGTGGACGGCGCGGTCCTATGTCTGAGTCCGCTGTGTCTTCTCCGGCGATACGAACGGCTCTGGCGATACGGGCCGCGGAACTGGACGCGTCCGACGAACTGGGCAAGGTGCGCGAGCAGTTCGTGCTCGACACCGGGTCCGGTCATGCGGCTGACGCCCCGGGCGTGTACTTGGACGGCAACTCGCTGGGCGCCCTGCCCGCCGCCGTCCCCGCCCACGTCGCGGATGTGGTGGCACGCGAGTGGGGCGAGCTGCGCATCCGGTCCTGGACCGAGTCCGGCTGGTGGGAGGCGCCCGAGCGGATCGGCGATCTGATCGCGCCGCTCGTCGGGGCGGCGGCCGGGCAGATCGTGGTCGGCGACTCCACAAGTGTCAATGTCTTCAAGGCGGTTGTCGGCGCGGTGCGCCTGGCAGGCGAGGGGCGCGACGAGATCCTCGTCGACGAGGGGACGTTCCCCACGGACGGGTACATCGCCACGTCGGCGGCCCGGCTGACCGGGTGCACGGTGCGGCCGGTTCCGCTGGACTCGCTGGCCGCCGCTGTCGGTCCCCGTACGGCGGCGGTGCTCATCAACCACGTGGACTACCGGTCCGGGCGGCTGCACGACCTGCCCGGTCTGACCGCCGCCGTGCAGGCGGCGGGGGCCCCGGGGGTGTGGGGCCTGTGCCACCGCGCCGGGGCGCCGGCCGGGGGGCTCGGTGCGCACCGGGGCGTGCCGGTGGGACTCGATGCGCACGGGGTCGACCTGGCGGTCGGCTGCACGTACAAGTTCCTGAACGGCGGCCCGGGTTCGCCCGCCTATCTGTACGTGGCCGCGCGCCACCAGGCGGCCTTCGACTCCCCGCTGCCCGGCTGGAACTCGCATGTCGAACCCTTCGGGATGCGGCCGGAGTTCGTGCCCGTGGACGGTGCGCGCCGGGGGCGGGTCGGTACGCCGGACATCCTGTCCATGGCGGCGCTCGAAGCGGCGCTCGGTGTGTGGGACGGGGTGCCGGTCGAGGCGGTCCGCGCCAAGTCCCTCGCCCTGACGGACTTCTTCCTCGAATGCGTCGCGGCGTACGTCCCCGAGGGGCGGGTGTCGGTCCTGACGCCGCTCGAGCACGACGCCCGGGGCAGCCAGGTCGCGCTCCGGTGCGATGACGCCTCCGACGTCATGGCCGCGCTGATCGCCCGGGGCGTCGTCGGCGACTTCCGCGCCCCCGACGTCCTCCGCTTCGGCTTCACACCGCTCTACCTGGGCTTCGCCGATGTGGAGCGTGCGGCCCGGGTGCTTGCCGAGGTCCTCTAGTCCTCGGCGTTCCCGCCGCGCCTGGTCCGCCCGTACCCGCCGCGCGCCGGGACACCCCCCCCCCCGCCGGGGGGGGGGGGCGGCCC
>NZ_JAEIMH010000022.1:79565-97015 GCF_016464295.1 Streptomyces sp. N35
GGCCCCCCCCCCCCCCCCCGCCCCCCCCGCCCCCCCGGCCCCCCTCCCCCCCCGCGGGGGGGGGCAACGGGGGGCGATCCGGGGTACTCCTGTCTGATTGGGGGCAAAGCGAAAGGAGGCCCCCATGAGTGATCAGGCGTGGACACTGGTGGTGCTCGCGGCGGTGGTGCTCGCGGTCGTGGCGGGCTTCGCCCTCGTGCTGCTCGTGCGCCTTGTGCGGACCAGGCGGCTCCTGCGCAGGGCGGGGGTTCCGGTGGAGAACACCCTCGCCTTCTGGGGCGCCCTGATCTACGTGATCTCTCCCGTGGATCTGCTGCCGGACCCGGTCTATCTGGACGACATCGGCGTGCTGCTGCTCGGGCTGCGCTCGCTGCACGCGGCCGCCGAGAGGTCAGGTCTCCGTAAGGGCGGCGGGACCGGCCTCCGTAAGGGCACCGGGACCGGTCTCCGTAAGGGCACTGTGGCGCGGGACGGCTGAGGCGGGGGCGGACCCCGGTTTCGGGTCGGGGTGGCGGTGGGGAAAAATTCAGCCACCCGCACCACCACGAACCTGCCACCGGACCGCACCGCACCACCGCACCGGACCGCACCGCACCACCGCACCGCGGCGAACCGCACCACCGCACCGCGGCGAACCGCCACCGAACCGCCCTCGAACCACCCTGGAAAGGCCGGACATGTCCGAAGACGCCACCGCCCGAGCCGCCGCCGAAGAGCAGTCGGCGTTCTCGCACCCGCCGGTGGAACCGGACGCAACGGCCGCGTACGGCGATCACCCGGACCAGATCGTCGACTTCTACGCGCCCCGGGACAACCCGCTGACCGCCCCCCTCGTCGTCGTCCTGCACGGTGGCGCCTGGCGGGCCCCGTACGACCGCAAGCACCTCACTCCCTTCGCGGACTTCCTCGCCCGGCAGGGCTTCGCCGTGGCCAATGTCGAGTACCGGCGCGGGAGTTCGATTCCCGCGCAGGGCGGCACCGGACCGGTCGCGGGGCGGTGGCCGGACACGTTCGACGATGTCGCGGCCGCCCTCGACGCCATGGCCGCCCTGGTCAAGGAGCATGTGCCGGTGGCCGATCCGAGGCGCACCGTCCTCACCGGCCACTCCGCCGGCGGTCAGCTCGCCCTCTGGGCCGCCTCGCGGCACGTTCTGCCCGAGGACTCCCCGTGGCACGCCCCGTACCCCACCCACCTGCGCGGCGTCGTGGCCCTCGCCCCGATCGCCGACTTCACGCTCTCCCGCGAGCTGAAGGTCTGCAACGACGCGGTCGTCCAACTGCTCGGCGGGGACGCCAAGTTCGATGAGCGGGCGGCCCAGGCCGACCCGGCCGTCCTGCTGCCCACCGGAATCGCCACCGTCCTCGTCCAGGGCCGCGACGACGCGGACGTGCCGTACACCGTCGCCGAGGCCTACGCCGACGCCGCCGCGAAGGCCGGCGAGGTGGTGGGCCTGACGCTGCTCGAAGGCGTCGGGCACTTCCCGCCGATCGATCCGGCGGCCGACGCCTGCGCCGTGGTCGCCGAGGAGATCGCCCAGCTCGCCTTCTGAGCGCCCGGGATCACCGGGCCCACCTTTCGGGCGCCCAAGATCGACCAGTGCGCCTTCCGGGCGCCCAACTGGCCTTTTGCCCGGGCGGCTACGATCAGGGCATGCCGCTGACGATGACCGACGTGGACCGCTTCGAGGCCGCCCGCCCCCGCCTGGAGGCCATCGCCTACCGGATGCTGGGCTCGTCGGCGGAGGCCGAGGACCTCGTACAGGAAACGTATCTGCGCTGGCAGGCGGCGGATGCCGGGCAGATCGAGGTTCCCGAGGCCTGGCTGACCAAGGTGCTCACCAACCTCTGTCTGAATCAGCTGACTTCGGCCCGTGCGCGCCGCGAGACCTACGTCGGCCAGTGGCTGCCCGAGCCCCTGCTCGAAGGTGACCCGATGCTCGGCCCGGCCGGCACCGCCGAGCAGCGCGAGTCCGTCTCGTACGCCGTGCTGACCCTGATGGAACGGCTCTCGCCCAATGAGCGTGCGGTGTACGTCCTGAAGGAGGCGTTCGCGTACGGGCATCGCGAGATCGCCGAGATCCTGGACATCAGCGAGGCGGCAAGCCAGCAGACCTTCTCCCGGGCCAAGAAGCACATCGCCGACGGCAAGGCGCGCACCGAGATCTCCGAGGCGGCGGCGAAGCGGATCGTCGAGGAGTTCCTCGCGGCCGCGACCAGCGGGCAGACCGAACCGCTGGTGAAGCTGCTCACCTCGGACGCGATCGCCGTCGGCGACGGCGGCGGGAAGATCCCGGCGAAGGCCACGCCGTTCGAAGGCGCCCTCGCGGTGGCCAAGTTCCTGCGCGGGATGTTCAAGCCGGCCGAGAGCAAGCGCCGCATGCTCGGCGGCGGCACCCCGGAGGTCTACGCGACGACGGCCAACGGCTCCCCGGCCCTCGTCATCACCGTCGAAGGACGGGTCTTCGGCGTCATGTGCCTGGAGCGGTCCGACGAGGGGATCGTCGCGGTCCGCAGCCAGGTCAACCCGGACAAGCTGCAGCGGGCCACCGAGGTCTGGGCCTCGGCCGACCGCGGAGAACCGCTGTTCCTGGCCGATTGGTAGGCCTGCTCATGGGCGGTCGGGGGGCCGCATCCGATTGTGTGACGCAGGTCACATTCTACTCCTGTCAGGAATCCGAGGGCTGCCCGGTTCAAGGGGCGTAACCGCGAAAGAGCGGACCCGGAGAGCGGCTCGGCCGCGCTAGACAGGAGCAGGAACATGACTGCTGGAAACGTCACCAAGCACCGCATCCTCGTCCTGGGCGCGGGCTACGCCGGAGCCGGTGCGGCCGGCCGTCTCGCCAAGCGGCTGCACCGCGATGACGTCGCCCTCACGCTCGTCAACGACGAGCCGGACTTCGTCGAGCGCGTCCGCAACCACCAGCTGGCCGCCGGCCAGGAGCTCAAGCACCGGCCCTTCGACGCGATGTTCGAGGGCAGCGGCATGGAGCTGAAGGTCGCGAAGGTGGCCGCCGTGGATGTGGACCGCAAGACCGTGCGGGTCGTCTCCACCGCAGGCGAGGAGGAGCTCGCGTACGACACCCTCGTCTACGCGCTCGGCAGCCGCTGGAACGACCACGGGGTTCAGGGCGCCGTCGAGCACGCCCACGAGGTGGCGAGCCGGGCCGGTGCGCTGCGGCTGCGGGCGCGCCTCGAGTCGCTCGAGCCCGGGCAGAAGGTCCTGGTCGTCGGCGGCGGGCTCACCGGGGTCGAGGCCGTGACCGAGATCGCCGAGACCTACCCCGGCCTCGATGTCGCGCTCGCCGCCCGCGGCGAGCTGGGCGACTGGCTCAGCGCCAAGGGGGCGAAGCACCTGCGCAAGGTCTTCGGCAGGCTCGGCATCACCACGTACGAGCACACCGCGGTCGCCGCCGTCGAGGCGGACCAGGTGAAGACCGCGGACGGCGAGGCCATCGCGGCCGACGTCACCGTGTGGACCACCGGCTTCGCGACCCACCCGATCGCCGAGGCCAGCGGCCTCCAGGTCACCGAAGGCGGCCAGATCGTGGTCGACGGCATGATGCGCTCGGTCTCGCACCCCGACGTGTACGCGGTCGGCGACGCCGGCTACGCGATGGGCGACACCGGCAAGCCGCTGCGGATGTCCTGCGCCACGGGCACGCCGATGGCGTGGCAGGCCGCGGACGCGATCACGGCGGAGCTGACCGGTCTCAAGCAGCCGAAGATGCCGCTGCGCTACTTCCAGCAGTGCGTCTCGCTCGGCCGCAAGGAAGGCCTGATCCAGTTCGTGACGGCCGACGACACCTCCAAGGAGCGGGTCATGACCGGCCGTACGGCGGCGGTCTACAAGGAGCTGATCTGCAAGGGCGCCGCCTGGGGCGTGGCCAACCCGGGAGCCTTGGTGTTCTCGAAGGGCCGGCGTGTGGCGGGCGAGCCGGCGGCCGCCCTGGCGACGGCCTGATGCGGTACCGGGGGGGGGCGGTCCCCCCCCGTCCTACGAGGCGGGGGCGCCCCGGTCGTTTCCACGCGGCCGGTTCTCCTGCCGCGGCCCGTTGCCACGTGGCGGCCCGTTCCCCTGCGGGGGCCCCTTGCCACGTCACCGCCCGTACCCGCGTAGTACCTGAGGCGGACCCCGGAGGATCCGGCCAGGAGGTGACGACGCCGTGACCTGGGGCGCATACCGTCATCTGCGTGAACGAGACAGCTCAGAACCCTCATGGCGCGAACCACCATGGCGTCCACACCGAGGCCCGGCTCATCCGGGGCGGTCTCGGTGCGCTGCGCGCCGACCTGTTCAGCGGCGCGTTCGCGTTCCGGCCGCTGCCACCGCTGCCGGACGGTCACCGGGCGGTCCGCCGGATACCCAAGCGGCTGCGCCCGTACGGAAAGTGGCTGCCGCACGGGCTGATCGTCCTGGCGGCCGCGTTCGTCTTCCTGCTGGGCCTCGCGGAGGGCGGCTCGTACGGCGATGACTTCGTGGGCCTGGTCCAGGGCCTGGCCGGTGCCGCTCCGGTGCTGCTCACCCTGTCCCGGCCCGTCGCGGCGTTCTGGCTGTCCATGGCCTTGAGCGTGTTCGGGGTGGTGCTCGGCGGGGTCACCTACGACGGCGCCTATCCCTGGACGGCCGCCGGATTCCTCGCCCATCTCGTCGTCATGACCCAGGTCGCCCTGCGCAGCAGGCCCCGGGTGGCGGGCGAGATGTGGCTGATCACCATGGCGTTCGGCGTCACGGTCGTCGGATACGAGGGCAACGGCGACGACTCCCTGATCGCCATGCTGGTCCTGTCCGCCTTCTCGCTCTCGGCCGCCGTGGCCTTCGGGGGCTGGAACTCGGCCAGGCAGGAAGTCGCCGTCAAGGAGGCCGAGGTGGCAGCCAAGGAGGAGGACACCCTGGCCGAACGCTCCAAGCGCACCCGCCTCGAAGAGCGCACCAACATCGCCCGCGAGCTGCACGACGTGGTCGCCCACCACATGAGCGTCGTCGCGATCCAGGCGGAGGCGGCCCCGTACCGGGTGCAGAATCCGCCGCCGGAGCTGGAGCAGGCCTTCGCCACCATCCGCGAGAACGCGGTGGCCGCGCTCACCGAACTGCGCCGCGTGCTCGGTGTCGTACGGGCGGAGGACTACGAGGCGCCGGACGCGCCCCAGCCGACGCTCGCCGACCTGGACGCGCTCGTGCGCAATGTGCGCGAGGCGGGCCTCACCGTCGACAGGACGGTCACGGGCGCCGTGCGCGACCTGCCCCCGGGCGTCGAGCTCTCCGCGTACCGGATCGTGCAGGAGGCCCTGAGCAACACGCTCCGCCACGCGCCGGGCGCCGAGGCGAAGGTCGAAGTGGCCTATGTCCTGGGCGGCTTGGGGATCAGAGTGGTCAACGGCCCGCCCACCGGCCTGATCAAGACCTCACCGGGCGCCGGACACGGCATCACGGGCATGCGGGAACGGGTGTCGATGCTGAGCGGTGTGATGACGGCGGGCGAGAGCGCGGACGGCGGCTACGAGGTGAGCGTGTTCCTGCCGGTGGCGCAGGCCGAGCCCGAAGAGGACGCGTCGTGACCATCCGCGTCGTCATCGTGGACGACCAGATGATGGTCCGCGAGGGCTTCTCCGTCCTCCTCAACGCGATGCCCGACATCGAGGTGGTCGGCGAGGCGGTCGACGGCCGCGACGCGATCGCCAAGGTGGCCGAGCTGCGCCCGGACGTCGCGCTCATGGACATCCGTATGCCGGAACTCAACGGCATCGAGGCGACACGCGAGATCGTCGCCTCGTCCGCCGATACGAAGGTCCTGGTCCTGACCACCTTCGACCTCGACGAGTACGTCTACGAGGCACTGCGCGCGGGCGCCTCGGGCTTCCTCCTGAAGGACGCCTCGGCCCGCCAACTCGCCGAAGGGGTACGGGTGGTGGCGGCCGGCGAGGCCCTCCTGGCCCCCGCCGTCACCAAGCGCCTGATCGCCGAGTTCACCAGACTGGGCAGCAGCTCAGCCCTCAAACCCCCGGCCCAGGACCAGATCGGCGACCTGACCGAACGCGAGACGGAGGTCCTGGTCCTGATCGCCCAGGGCCTCTCCAACCACGAGATCGCCTCCCACCTGGTCGTCGCGGAGTCCACCATCAAGACCCACGTCTCCCGCATCCTGGTCAAACTCGGCCTGCGCGACCGAACCCAGGCAGCGGTCTTCGCTTACGAGGCGCGGCTCGTGACCCCCGGTTAGCGCTGCTGAAACAGGTGTTGGCCCCGGGGCGCCCGGTGTTAATGTCCCGCTGTTCGTGCATGGGGGGAACGGGCCAGGGGGGCTGCTGACTTCGCGCGACGCGACGGCCGGACGGCCGCGTCCTCGCCATGCCTTCATCGCGGTTCTCGGAGGATGCATGCGAAGAATGCTCGTCACGGCGCTGGTGCCTGTGCTGGTCCTGGGGGGTGTCGGTGCGCTCGAGCTGACAACTGCACCTGCTGCGGTCGCCGTCGATGGCCAGCTGAGGGTCTGGGAGGTGCCCAAGCAGCTCTCACCCAGCGACTCCGGCACGTACGCCGAGGAAATACTGACCCTCAAGGACGGTTCCACAGTCCTTGTCTGGCAGCAGTTGCACGGCGGTGCGAGCTCGGACCTGATGGCGTCGGTGCGCACTGCCGGGAGTGAGGTGTGGGGCGCTCCGCAGGAGATTGCCCAGGTGGCGTCCGCCCACTCTCCGCAAGCCGCCGTCACCGCGGCACCCGACGGATCCGTGACCGTTGCGTGGGTGGATCGCGGCGGCAGTAACGCGGTGCGCGCCTCCACCTTGGCGGCCGGCACCTCCACTTGGTCCACGCCGGTGGAGCTCGGGCCTGTGACGGTGGAAGTGGGGGAAATTCGGCTGGCGTCAGGCCCGAATGGCCGGATCGTGGCCGTATGGACGTCGCAGGAGTATCAGTCGCGCGATGTCTACTTCGCCGAACGTGACCCGGCCGACGGGTCGTGGTCCCCGCCGACGCGATTCGGCAGCGGCGCAAAGGGCGTGAACAAGTCGCATCCAGGCGTCGGGATCACTGAGGACGGCGCCGTGTCGATCGTCTGGCAGGAGTCGAACGGCAGCTCACTCGAGCTGCAGGAGACGAGCCGCGCGGCAGGCGCTGAACAGTGGACCGAGCCGCGGACCATTTCGAGTCCCGGCAAGCGCGCCTCCGCTCCCCAGCTGGTGGTCGCACCCGATGGGGCGTTCGCGCTGGCGTGGTGGGAGCAAGGCCCGGACACCGACGCGGCTCTCCTGTTCGCGCGCCGCTCCGCCGGCAGCGCCGAATGGGGCACCCCTGAGACGGTCGTTTCCGGACGCGCGTTCGTAGGCCGGATATCCCGCCCTCTGTTCGGTCCCCAGGGGGACATCACCGTCGTGTGGGTGGACGGCGAACTGCCGGCGAACCAGGGCCTGAGAGCGGTCACCCGATCCTCCTCCGGCACCTGGGGCACGACGACGACGGTGGCCAACGGCCCGTTGAGTCTGACTTCCGACGCCGTGATCGGAGCGGACGGCACCGTGCAGGTGGGCTGGGGGCAGGACGTCGGGGACGACCAGGCCTTCACGACGGCGGCACGAGTGAACGGCGTCTGGGGTGCGCCGAAGACCCTTGCCGCCAACCCCGGCTATCAAGCCGAGGGCGTGGTCACCGTGGCCGCGAACGGTGAAGCCACCGCGGTATGGAAAGACGGCGGTCTGTGGACGTCCACCACCGACCTGGTCACCCCTGCCCCCAGTCGTGACTACGTGGGCAAGGACAAGATCGCCGACCTCTACACGGTCAAGACCACGGGCGAACTCGGCATCTACGGCGGCACCGCCAACGGCCGTGTCTCCACGCCCGCCAAGCGCGTCGCCTGGCCGACCTCCTCCACGCTGGTCCCGTTCGGCGACGTGAACGGGGACGGCTGCAACGACACCCTCGTACGCAACAGCGCCGGCGAGCTGCACTCGTACCGTGCCGTCTGCGGCGAGGTGGTCGAGCCGGGCAGCCCGTCCGCCCGGATCGGCTCCGGCTGGGGCGTGTACAACGCGTTCACCTCGCCCGGCGACCTCGACAAGGACGGCACCACCGATCTGCTGGCCCGTGAGACCTCGACGGGGCGGCTGTGGTTCTACGGCGGCGACGGCAAGGGCGCCTTCAAGCCGCGGACCCTCATAGGCGCCGGCTGGGGCCCGTACACCGTGACCGGCGCGGGCGACCTCAACGGAGACCGCATCGGTGACCTGGTGGCCAGGGACTCCGACGGAATCCTGTGGAACTACCCCGGAGACGGCCAGGGTGCCTTCGGGACGCGCGTCCGCATCGGCGGCGGCTGGAACGTCTACAAGTCGATCGTCGGTGTCGGCGACCTGACCGGCGACGGCAAGGAGGACCTGGTCGCCGCCGACGGGCAGGGTGCTCTCTGGCGGTACGACGGTCTGGGTGACGGCACCTTCAAGACCCGGTTCCAGATCGGCACCAGCGGCTGGCAGAACTTCAAGTCCCTGAGCTGACACCGGATTCGACCGAGGCGGCCCCGGACCTGCACGGTCCGGGGCCGTCCCGCTACCTTCGGGAGATGCTGCCCTTCAGCCCCGGCTCACCGGACTTCGCCGCCGACCCCTACCCCGCCTACGCCGAACTCCGCGCCGCTGGGCGGGCGTTGTGGTTCGAGGCGTCGCGGCAGTGGTTGATTCCGCGGCATGAGGATGTGTCCGCGCTGCTCAGGGACCGGAGGCTGGGGCGGACCTACCTTCACCGGTATACGCACGAGGAGTTCGGGCGGACGCCGCCCGTGCCCGAGCATGAGCCGTTTCACACGCTCAACGACAACGGGCTGCTCGATCTGGAGGCCCCGCGGCACCCCCGGATCCGGCGGCTGGTCTCCAAGGCGTTCACGCCGCGTACGGTGCAGCGGCTTCAGCCGTACGTGGAGGAGTTGGCGGCCACGCTCGTGGCGCGGATCGTCGCGAACGGCGGCGGCGATCTGGTCGAGGAGCTGGCCGAACCGCTGCCGGTGGCCGTGATCGCTCAGATGCTGGGCATCCCGGAGAGCGACCGGCATCTGCTGCGGCCCTGGTCGGCGGATATCTGCGGGATGTACGAGCTGAACCCGGACGAGGAGACGGCGCGGAAGGCCGTGACCGCGTCGGTCGAGTTCTCCGCGTATCTGCGCGAGTTGATCGCCGAGCGGCGCAAGGAGCCGGGGGAGGATCTCATCTCCGGGCTGATTGCCGCGTATGACGAAGGCGAGCGGCTGAGTGAGCAGGAGATGATCTCCACTTGCGTGCTGCTGCTCAACGCCGGGCACGAGGCGACGGTGAACACCACCGGTAACGGTTGGCTCGCGTTGTTCCGGAACCCGGAGCAGCTCGCCGCGCTGCGACAGGATCCGGCTCCCGGAAAGTTGTCCACAGCTGTGGATGAACTTCTGCGGTACGACACTCCGCTGCATCTCTTCGAGCGCTGGGTCCTCGAGGACATCGAGGTGGGTGGCGTACGGATCCCCAAGGGCTCGGAGGTCGCGCTGCTCTTCGGGTCCGCCAATCGCGATCCGGCGGTCTTCCGGGATCCGGACCGGCTCGACCTGACGCGCCGGGAGAACCCGCATGTCTCGCTGGGGGCGGGGATCCACTACTGCCTGGGCGCGCCGCTCGCCCGTATCGAACTCGCCGCGTCCTTCGGGCAGTTGCTGCGGCAGGCGCCCGCGCTGCGGCTCGCGGGGGAGCCGCAGCGCAAGGACGGGTTCGTGATCCGGGGGCTCGAGTCCCTGCCGGTGGAGATCTGAGCGAAGGGGATTGTCAGTGGGGGCCGATAGCCTTGAAAGGGCTTCGGCCCCCAGGGAGGGCGGGGACCATTCCGGGCTCAGCTCTGCATGTCCCGCCGCCGCAGCCCCGTCAGGCCCGCCACCGTGAACACCACCGCGAGCGCGAGCTGGACGAGGACCGGTGTCCACAGCATCTCGTTGCCCGGCAGCTTCGGCAGGTGCTCGAACGGGGACAGGTTCATCACCGCGGACGGCAGGTTGAGCGCCGCGCCCAGCCAGCCGAGGCCGAGCGACAGACCGGCGTACGCCCAGCCGAGCGCGGCGATCCGCGGCAGCACTCCGTACACGAGCACCGCGAACGAGCCGAGCAGCCAGACCGCCACGGTCTGCACGAGGACCGCGCCCAGGACCGGACCGAAGTCCTTGCCGTAGCCGAGGGCGAGCCCCAGGCCGCCGAGCAGCATGATCAGGGCCGCGCCGCCGAACGCGACGTACAGGTGGCCGACGGCCCACCGGATGCGGCCGACCGCGCCCGCGAGGATCGGCTCGGCGCGCTGTGAGGTCTCCTCGCCGTTGAGCCGCAGGACCGACTGGACGGCATAGAGCGCGGCGAGCATCGCCAGCATGCCGATCATCGCGGCCAGGAAGGAGTTGGTGACGCCGGCCTGGCCGCCCATGCGTTCCAGGATCTCGCGGGTGTTCTCGTTGTCGCCGACGAGATCCGCGGCGCCCTCCGTCATGGAGCCGAACATCAGCCCGGCGAGCAGGAAGCCGATGCCCCAGCCGAGCAGCGAACCGCGCTGCAGGCGCCAGGCCAGCGAAGTGGCCGTGGCGAGCCGGCCGTCGGCGGGTCCGGGGCGGGCCGGCAGGAAGCTCATGCCGACGTCGCGGCGGCCCGCGAGGTCGTACGCGACAGCGCCCTGGATCACGATCACGGCCGCGAACAGGAGCACCACCCACCAGCGTTCACCGGCGAAGGCGCGGATGTTCTCGGCCCAGCCGATGGGCGAGAGCCAGGTCAGAACGTGCGAGCCGTCGGTCGAGGCCGCGTCGCCCGCCGCCTTCAGGGCCCACGCCACACCGAGTACGGCGGCGGTCAGACCCTTCGCGAGGCGCCCGGTCTCGGTGAGTTGGGCCATCACGGCCGCCATGGTCGCGAAGACCATGCCCACCCCGCCGATCGCGAGCCCCAGCGCGAGGGCGCCCGCGGCGCCTTCGCCCGCGAGGCCGAGCGTGGTGAGCAGCGCGATCCCCGCGTTGGCGATCAGCGCCACGAGCAGCGCCGCGGTGAGCGGTGCGCGCCGCCCCACCATCGCCGAGGACAGCATCTCCTGCCGCCCGGTCTCCTCCTCCTCGCGCGTATGCCGTACGACGATCAGCAGGCTCATCACGGCGGCGAACGCGGACATGAACGCCACGTACCGCCACGAGACCAGCGCCCCGAGCGAGTCGTCGAAGACCGGCCCGTACAGGGAACGCAGGGAACTGTTCGTCGCCATCGAGGAGATGACGCTCGCCCGCTCCTCGGGAGTGCCGTACACGGCGCCGAGCGAACCCGCGGCGCTCGCCGTGGTCCCGCCGATGGCGAGCACCCACAGCGGCAGCATGATCCGGTCGCGGCGCAGAGCGAGCCGCAACAGGGCGCCGGTTCCCGCGAGATGGCGGTTGCCGCCGGTGCGTGGAGCGAAGGCGGTGTCGGCCACGGCAGTCATCGCGCCATCGCCTCTTCCGTACGGACCTCGTCCTGGTAGTGCCGCATGAACAGCTCTTCCAGGGTGGGCGGCGAGCTGGTCAGCGTCCGTACGCCGGAGTCGGTGAGCGACCTGAGCACCGCGTCGAGCTTGTCCGAGTCGACCTGGAGGCGGACCCGGTTGCCCTGGATGTCCAGGTCGTGGACGCCGGGCAGCTTGCTCAACCCGTTGGGCGGGCCCGCGAGTTCGGCCGACACGGCGGTACGGGTCAGATGGCGCAGCTCGGCGAGCGAGCCGGTCTCCACGGTTGCGCCCTTGCGGATGATCGAGACGCGGTCGCAGAGCTCCTCGACCTCGCTGAGGATGTGGCTCGACAGGAGCACGGTCCGCCCGCGGGACTGCTCCTCGCGCACGCACTCCTGGAAGACCTCCTCCATGAGCGGGTCGAGTCCCGAGGTCGGCTCGTCGAGGATCAGCAGATCGACGTCGGAGGCGAAGGCCGCGACCAGGGCGACCTTCTGCCGGTTGCCCTTGGAGTACGTACGGCCCTTCTTGGTCGGATCGAGCTCGAACCGCCCGATCAGATCCGCGCGCCTGGCCTTGTCCAGGCCGCCGCGCAACCGGCCGTACAGGTCGATGACCTCGCCGCCGCTGAGGTTGCGCCACAGGGTCACGTCTCCGGGGACGTAGGCGATACGGCGGTGCAGCTCCACGGCGTCGTTCCACGGGTCCTTGCCGAGCAGCTGGGCGGCGCCGGAGTCGGCGCGCAGGAGACCGAGCAGGACGCGGATGGTCGTGGACTTGCCGGCCCCGTTCGGGCCCAGGAAGCCGTGCACCTCGCCCCTCTCGACCTCGAGGTCGAGCCCGTCCAGTGCGTGCGTCTTGCCGAACGACTTGTGCAGTCCGGAGACGGTGATGGCCTTGGTCATGTTTTTGAACGTACGGTACTTTCAGAAATTTGTGAAGTTAAGGAAGCGTATAAACTCGGAGCCGCGCCGGTGAGCAGGGGAGATGATCGGGACATGGCCGCAGGGAACGACCGCGAGAACGGGCAGAGCGTGCGGGACGAGCGGGTGGACCGGTTCGTGGAGACCTTCGCCGCGCAGCTGGCGGAGGCGGGGATGCAGCGGATGCCCGCGCGCGTCTTCGGGGCCCTGCTGTCGTCCGAGTCGGGTGCGATGAGCTCGGCGGAGCTGAGCGAGCAGCTCAAGGTCAGCCCGGCGGCGATCTCCGGGGCGGTGCGCTATCTGTCCCAGGTGCACATGGTCTCGCGCGAGCGTGAACCCGGTTCGCGCCGTGAGCGCTACCGGGTCCACGCCTCCAGCTGGTACGAGGCGCTGACCAACCGCGACCAGGTCCTGAAGCGGTGGGAGGGCACCCTCAGGGAGGGCGTCGACAGCGTCGGCGCCGATACGCCCGCCGGCCGGCGGATGGCGGAGACGCTGGAGTTCTTCGAGTTCCTGGAGCGAGAGCTGGCGGGGCTCCTCGCCCGGTGGCGGGCGCACCGGGACGAGGTCTTCGGGACCGGGTGAGCCCTCAGCGGGACACCCCGTGGGCCGGCAGCGTCAGCGCCCACGCCCCCGGCCGCACCGTCCACGTCCGCGTGCGCACCGGACCCGCCGTCAGCGCGTCCGCCCGGTAGCGGAAGTCGGGTCCGGACACCGTGACCGTGCGGGCCCGCGCCCGCAGCGCCGGCGCCGCGGCGCCCACCCACGTGGGCCGGACCTCGATCCGGGCGAAACCTCCCCGGGAGGTCGCCACGGAGACGTCCTCGACCGGCTGGTCCAGATCGACGAGCGTCACCCCGTCCACCTCGACCCGCAGCCGCGAAGGCCCCGCCGAGGCGGCCGGAGACGGCCGTACGAGGGTGCGTACGAGCGACTGGCAGGTCCTCAGCGGCGGCGCCCACCAGGGATCAGGACCGTGCGCGGCGGCCGGCAGGGCGGGGATGCGCAGGTCGCCGAGGACCACGCCGTCGCTGTCGTCGACCAGGAGGTCGAGGTGCCGGGCCTCGCCGTCCAGGACCGCCGAGGCCGCCTCGACCGTGCCGGCCGGCACTCCGAGCGTCTGCGCGAGCCGGGTCAGCGGCCCGACGGGGATCAGCGAGAGGACCGACGAGGCGAGCTCGCGCTCCCGGTGGAGTACGGAGACCGCCCGCAGCAGCGCCCGGTCGTCGCCGACGACCACGGGTCTGCGCGAGCCCCGGCGCTGCAGCGCCCGGGCGAATTCCTCCGGACCGTCCGGGAGACAGATCTTCACCGATCCGCAGGACCGTGCGCACAGCACGTCCTTGGCGATACGGACGGACTCGCCGTCGCTGCGTCTGGCGGCGGGATCGATGACGACAAGGAGCGGCTGGTAGCCCTTCTCAGCGGGTGCAGGAGCCGACACCTCGGTCCTTCCTCAAGGTACGGGGTAGCATCTTTGTGCAAGAGCCCCTTGCGCTATTGCGCCAGGGGTTTCGTCTATTCCGGGGCACCGGTCCGACGTATGCGGTCAATGGAGTCCGCCAGGTGTACGCGGCGCGTACGCCCCTGACCTTGGACATGCCCCGCCCGGAAGGGGTGTACGCCTGTGCCCGCACTTGTGCTGCTCGGTGCTCAGTGGGGTGACGAGGGCAAGGGAAAGGCCACCGACCTGCTCGGTGGCTCAGTTGACTATGTGGTGCGTTACCAGGGCGGCAACAACGCCGGTCACACGGTTGTCGTAGGCGACCAGAAGTATGCGCTCCACCTGCTCCCCTCCGGCATCCTCTCGCCCGGATGTACCCCGGTCATCGGCAACGGTGTCGTCGTCGACCCGGCCGTCCTGCTCTCCGAGCTGAGCGGGCTGAACGACCGCGGTGTCGACACGTCCAAGCTCCTGATCAGCGGCAACGCCCACCTGATCACGCCGTACAACGTCACGGTCGACAAGGTGACGGAACGCTTCCTCGGCAAGCGGAAGATCGGCACCACCGGCCGCGGCATCGGCCCGACCTACGCCGACAAGATCAACCGCGTGGGCATCCGTGTCCAGGACCTGTACGACGAGTCGATCCTCACCCAGAAGGTCGAAGCGGCTCTCGAGGTCAAGAACCAGCTGCTCACGAAGCTCTACAACCGGCGGGCGATCGAGGCCGGCGGGATCGTCGAGGAGATGCTCCAGTACGCGGAGCAGATCAAGCCGTTCGTCGCGGACACGACGCTGATCCTGAACAACGCCATCGACGAGGGCAAGGTCGTCCTCTTCGAGGGCGGCCAGGGCACGCTCCTGGACGTGGACCACGGCACGTATCCCTTCGTCACGTCCTCGAACCCGACCGCGGGCGGCGCGTGCACGGGTGCGGGTGTCGGCCCCACGAAGATCTCGCGGGTCATCGGCATCCTGAAGGCCTACACGACCCGTGTCGGCGCCGGTCCGTTCCCGACCGAGCTCTTCGACCAGGACGGCGAGGACCTGCGCCGGATCGGCGGCGAGCGCGGTGTGACCACCGGCCGTGACCGCCGCTGCGGCTGGTTCGACGCCGTGATCGCCCGCTACGCGACCCGCGTCAACGGCCTCACGGACTTCTTCCTCACGAAGCTGGACGTGCTGACCGGCTGGGAGCAGATCCCGGTCTGCGTCGCGTACGAGATCGACGGCAAGCGCGTCGAGGAACTCCCGTACTCCCAGACGGACTTCCACCACGCGAAGCCGATCTACGAGTACCTGCCGGGCTGGTCCGAGGACATCACCAAGGCCCAGACCTTCGCGGACCTGCCGAAGAACGCGCAGGCGTACGTGAAGGCCCTGGAGGAGATGTCGGGTGCGCCGATCTCTGCGATCGGCGTGGGCCCGGGCCGGACCGAGACGATCGAGATCAACTCGTTCCTGTAGGAGCTTGATCACTCGTTGATCGTTCGCTCACTCGAAGGGGTGGGTCGCACTGGGGTGCGGCCCACCCCTTGCGTATGCCTGAGCACACTGGCGTCCTCCAGGAAGGGAGGGCAACATGACGGTTATGGCAGCGCACGTGTCCAGGGCATCCGTGATCTCGGTGGAGGAGTTCGAAAAGCTCGCGGTCTTCGTCGAGAAGGAGATCGACACCGTCAGGTTGGAGTTCATCAACGGACGGGTCGGGTTCAAGGGCATGACGGACGGCAATCACACCGAGATCATCAGGTGGCTGCAGAAGCAGTGCATGCAGTCCTCGACCGACCCATGGCTGTACGCGGGCGGGGATCTCGGGATCGAGGTGGAGACGTACCGCAAGGGGCGTGCCAAGCCGGATGCCGTTCTCGCGCCGGAGGGGTCGTTCGCCGGGCAGGGTGACTGGGCGGATGCCGGGAGCGTGCTGATGGCCGTCGAGGTCACCTCGTACGACTCGGACACCGACCGACGGGACCGCAAGGAGAAGCCCGCCGCCTACGGTGAGGCCGGGATCCCGTTCTACCTGCTGATCGACCGCGACCACGCCACCGTGACGCTGTACAGCGACCCGGACCCGGAGGGCGGCTATCGCAACGCCCGCACGGTCCGGTTCGGCGACAAGCTCACCCTCCCCGACCCCGTCGGTATCACCCTCGACACCGAGATCCTCAAGAACTACGTGCGCTGACGTCTGCGCCCTCAGCGTTGCGGCGTGGGAAACGCCACCGGACTGCGCAGCCCCGAGCGCCCCACCGCCCGCACCCCGAAGAAGACGTTGTCCTTGGACAGGTCGATCTCGTGGCGGGTCACATCGCCGACGCGTACGAGATGGGTCCACTCGGGGGCGGTCGTCTCCCGCCACACCACCTCGTAGCCCGCCAGATCCGCGTCCGTGCCGCGATCCCAGACCAGCTCGGTGGAGTTGGTGAGGTTCGTCGTCACGATGCGGGCGTTCTTCGGGGTGCCGGGCGCGTGGGCCAGGGTCCACAGAGCGGCGCCGTTGACGCGGGCCACCCGCGCGATGAACGGGAAGTCGCAGAACTCCGGCAGGTCCCCGTACTGCTTGCCCTCCTCCACTCGTACGTCCTGGTGCTGGTGCGCGAAGTCCTCGGCGGGCTCGGTGAACCGGGCGGCCGGATAACCCCGTTCGAGGAACGGGATGTGGTCCCCGCCCCGCAGATAACGATCCCGCCGGTAGATGACCCGGACGCGCATCCCGGTCGCGTCGTTGTCGGCGGTGTCCCGGACGAAGCGCGCGAGCTGCCGCGTCGAGGAGTCGTTCTCACCGCCCACCGATCGCCGCAGCGCGGCCTGTTCGGGTGTCTCGCTGCTGGGCACACCTTCGGTGAAGAGCCTGATCGTGTACGGGTCCCTGGTGCCGTCGTCGGCCTTCGAGCTGCCGACGATGTCGTTGGTGAACATGCCCTGCAGATCGGCCCCGGCGGCCTTGAACTGCCCCGCCATGTGCGCGGCCCCGTACAGCCCTTGCTCCTCACCGGCGACGGCGGCGAACACGATCGTCGCGGCGGGCCGACTGCGGGCCATCACGCGCGCCAGCTCCATCGCGACCGCGACCCCGGAGGCGTCGTCGTCGGCGCCCGGTGCGTCCGAGACGGCGTCCATGACGTCGGAGGCGCGGCTGTCGTAGTGCCCGGAGACGACGTAGACGCGGTGGGGATCCGTCGAACCCCTGAGCGTGGCAAGGACGTTGGTGATGCGGGTCGCGGTGGGGATACGGGAGGCCGGCTCCTGGACGTACGACTGCAGCTCGGCGGTCATCCGGCCGCCGGACGCGGCCGCGTACGTTCTCAGCTCGCCGAGGATCCAGTCGCGTGCGGCGCCGATCCCGCGCGCCGGATCGTCCTGGCTGGAGAGCGTGTGCCGGGTGCCGAAGGAGGCGAGCTTGCGGACGGTGGCCTCGATGCGCTTGGGATCGATCTCCCGTAAGAACGCGCGGAGTTCGCGGCCGGGGGCTTGGGCGGTGGCGGGACGGCCGGTGCCTGTGCGGCCGGTGGCGGCCCGCGCGGTCGATGCGCCGAGCGGGGGCCCCCCGCCGGGGGGGGGGGGGGGGGGGGGGGGGGGGGGGGGGGGGGGGGGGGGGGGGGGGGGGGGGGGGCCCCGG
>NZ_JAEIMH010000022.1:97025-107176 GCF_016464295.1 Streptomyces sp. N35
CGGTGGGGGGGGGGGCGGCCCGCGCGGCCGATGCCCCGAGCGCCGCCGCGGAGGCGGCGGCGACGGTGGCGGTGGCTGTGGTGAGGACGGTGCGGCGCTTGGGCATGGGCGGGCTCCCTGGTCCGTGGAACGGTGGGTGGTGCCTCTGCCCGCCCATCGTCATGGACATGCCCTACGGGTGGGAAGGGGGCGTTCCGGTCGCGGGCGTGCGGGCCCTGCTCCCCTTGCTGGTCAGGAAGACCCGCCGCCGTCACCGGCACCGCAATGCGGGCCCGCCCTGAGCCTCACGCGTCGAACGTCGTCTCCCGCCCCACCTTGTCCCAAGCCGCCAGGTCCGCCCGTACCTGGTCGAGGTGGCCGAGGATCGTGTCGATGGAGTCGCCGCCGAGGGCCAGGCGCAGCGGGGTGTCGTCGGCGTTCAGGGCCGCGAGGACCGCTGCCGCCGCCTTCGCCGGGTCGCCCGCCTGGGTTCCGCCGCCGGTCTCGACGTAGGTGCGGGTCGCGCCGACCGTCGCCTCGTAGTCCTCGATCTCGCCCTTGCTCAGGCTGTGGTTGCCGAACAGGCTGGTGCGGAAGGCGCCGGGCTCCACGATCAGGACGTCGATGCCCAGCGGCTTCACCTCCGCCTGAAGTGCCTCGGACAGGCCCTCCAGGGCGAACTTCGTCGCGCTGTACGCCCCGAAGCCGGCCATCGACATCTGCCCGCCCACACTGCTGAGCTGCACGATCGCGCCCGAGCGGCGGGCCCGCATGTGCGGGAGCACGGCCCGGGTGAGTGCCGCGGGTCCGAAGAAGTGCACGTCGAAGAGCGAGCGGAGGTCCGCGTCGCTGTTCTCCTCGACCGAACCGACGTGTGTGCGGCCCGCGTTGTTGACCAGGACGTCGACGCGGCCGTGGCGGGCCACGATGTCCGCGACCACGGTGTCAATCGCGTCCGTGTCGGTCACGTCGAGGGTGACGGCCTCGACCTGGTCCGGATGCGCCGCGACCAGATCGTCCAGAGTGCCGGCGCGGCGGGCCGCGGCCACGACCACGTCGCCCGCGCCGACCGCCGCCTCGGTGAACGCCCGGCCGAAACCGCTGTTGGCGCCCGTGATCAGCCAGACCTTGCTCATGTTCCCCAACCCCTTCAAGTGGTGTTCCTCGGTACGGAGTTCAGCCTCCCCCGGCCGTCCCTTCCCCGTCCAAGACCCACCGTGATAACCATCGGTTATGGATGTCCACGGGCGGGACCTGCGCTACTTCGTGACGGTCGCCGATGAGCTGCACTTCACCAGGGCCGCCGAGCTGCTCTACGTATCGCAGCCTGCGCTGAGCAAGCAGATACGGGCCCTGGAGCGGCAGTTGGGGGCGGAGCTGTTCGAGCGGGACCGGCAAGGGGTGCGGCTGACGGCGGTGGGGGAGGCGCTGCTGCCGCAGGCCCGGCGGGTGCTGGCCGCCTGGGATGCGGGGGAGGCGGCCGTCGAGGCGGCCAAGGTGCGGCAGCGCGCGACGCTGGTCGTGGGCATGAGCCACAGTCCGGCGCGCGGCGGGCTGCGGCCCGCGATCAGGTCGCGGTTCACACAGGCGTGTCCCGAGGCCGAGGTGCGGATGCGGCAGGTCCCGTGGGAGGACCCGACGGCCGGGCTCGCGGACGGTTCCAGCGATGTCGCCTTCGTGTGGCTGCCGTTGGCGGACGAGGAGCGCTACCGGTGGGTGCTGCTCGCCACCGAGGCGCGGCAGGTGGCGCTGCCCGAGGACCATCCGCTGGCCGCGAGGGAGCGGATCGCTTTCGCCGACCTTCTCGACGAACCCTTCCTCGCACTGCCGCCCGAGGCCGCCGAACTGCGGGACTACTGGCTCGCGTTGGACGAGCGCGGCGGGCGCCGGCCCCGTATCGGCGCGGAGATCGCAAGTGTCGACGAGACGTACGAGGCGTTGGTGGACGGTCGCGGGGTGTGCCTCGTGGCGACCGGCAACGTGCCGTTGGTCGCGCGCGGCGGCGTGGTCACGCGTCCGGTCGACGGCGTGGCACCGAGCCGGTTCGCGCTGGCCTGGCGGGCGGACGACGCCCGGCCCCTGGTGACGGCCTACGCGCAGGCGGCGCGGCTCGCCGTGGGGCGGGACGGGCCCAGGTAGACCACACGGTCAGGGCTGTGCGAGGTAGACCACACGGTCAGGGCTGTACGAGGTAGACCACCTCGCGCCGGGTGCGGCCCGCGACCACCGCGGCGACGGCGAGGAGCGCGCTCGCTCCCCACCAGTACCTCTGGCCGACCTCCAAGTGCTCACCGCTGAGGAAGAAGCCGCCCCCGTGCTCCTGGAAGACCAGCGTCATCCCCACCAGGGCCGCCAACTGCAGCACGGCCTGCACCATGCCGGCCATGGCGCCGGTGTCCTCCGCCGTGACCTCGGTGGCCACGGCGAACAACGGGCCGCAGGACAGGCCGAGTCCGAAGGCGCACACGAGCAGGCAGCCCCCGATGGCGAAGAAGGACGAGCCGTGGTCGGTGAAGCCGAGCGGCAGGACACCGGCGGCCGCGAGCAGCAGCCCTCCGGTCAGACGCGCCTGGCCGGCGACGTGGGGCGCGACGACCCGTGCACTGAGCAGGAAGACGAGCACCGCCACGAGTGCGCAGGCGATAACCAGTCCCCAGCCCTGCAGGCCCGAGAAGCCCGCCTGCCCCTGTGCCACCACCGCGAGGGCGAGCCCCGTCAGGCCCAGCGCGAGGACCGAGCCCCGGCGGTTGCGGTCCCGCCACACGTACGGCGGGAGCATGGGGGAGACCGCGCGGGCCTGGTGCCAGAAGAACCCGACGAGGAGGAGGACGGCCGCCGCGAAGATCAGGAGGGTGAACGCCGCACTCCAGTGATCGGCGGAGGACCGGTCGAGGGCGAAGCCGAACAGGACGGTTCCGAGGGTGCTGAGGAGGGCACCCACGGTGTCGAAGCGGGCTCCCGGGCGGCGCGGCGTCCGGTCGCGTACGACCGCGGTGGCGGCGGCGAGGACGAACAGCGCCAGAGCGGCGACCAGGACGTGCGAGACCCGCCACGCCAGGTTGCCTTCCAGCGTCCTGGCCACGGGGAACGCGAACAGCGGGCCGCCGATGCCGACCAGCGCGTAGGTCCCGAACGACCGGGCGCGGGACGGGCCTTCACCGGCGGACGAGGCGGTCAGGCCGAGCGCGGCCGAGGTCACCAGGGCCGCACTGATGCCCTGGAGGATGCGCCCCACGAACAGACCTTCGGTGCCGGGCACCGCGGCGCTCACCACGCCGGCCGCCACACTGCCGCTCAGGCCGATCAGGAGGACGGGTCTGCGTCCGATGAGATCGCCCAGATGCCCCGCGGTCAGGAGCAGGCCGCCGAAGGCCAGGAAGTAGCCGGTGCAGGCCCAGGCCACATCGGCGTAGGCCAGGTTGCCGTCCGCCATGGCGTAGTGGAGGGCCACCGCGGCTACGGCAGCGTCGAGGACCACCGTCAGCTGCGCGAGCACGGCGAGGATCCGTGTACCGCGCAGTCCTTGCCGGGGATCCGTGGGCGGCGTCGGGTGCGCGGGTGTGGTCGGGTGCGCGGGCGTGGTCGGGACGTAGCCCGCCGGACCGGGCGGTGGCGTCGGGGCGTACGGGCCCGGCTGAGGTGCGTACGCCGGAGGAGCCACCGGCGCGGGCGGTGTCGGAGCCCCCACGGGTGCGGGCTGTACGGGCAGACGCGGGTCCGGCACGGCAGGCGGGACGCGTGTCTGCGGCGCGAAGTCCAGCAACTGCGCCGCATGGCGCCCCAGTTGGGCGAGCACCGCCCCCGGCAGCCACTCCTCGGCCGTCCGGGAGGCCGTCCGTTCCATGATCTGCGCCGGGCCCGGCCGCCGCGCGGGGTCCTTCTCCAGGCATGCCCGTACGAGATCGAGCAGCCCTTCCGGTACGCCGGTGAGGTCGGGCTCCTCCTCCGCGATCCGGAACAGGTGCGCGTTCAGACCGGTCGTGCCCGCCCCGAAAAGCAGCCGTCCCGTGGCCGCGTACACGAGGACGGCCCCCAGGCAGAACACATCGCTGGCCGGGGTGAGTTCGAGCCCGCGGACCTGCTCGGGCGACATGAAGCCGGGCGAGCCGATCAGCATGCCCGTGTGCGTGAGCAGGCTGTCCGCGGTGAGGCTGTCCATGGCGCGCGCGATGCCGAAGTCGATGACGCGGGGTCCGTCGACGGTCACCAGGACGTTCGAGGGCTTCAGGTCACGGTGGATCAGACCCGCCGCGTGCACGGCCGTCAGGGCTTCGGCGAGACGGTGCGCCAGGACCCGTACGGACGACTCCGGCAGCGGCCCGAAGTCCTTGGCCACCACGGTCGTCAGGTCGGGCCCGGGGATGTACTGCGTGGCGACCCACGGCACCGACGCGTCCGTGTCCGCGTCGAGCACATCGGCCGTCCACGCACCCCCGACCCGCCGCGCCGCGGCCACCTCGCGCGCGAAGCGCCTGCGGAACTCGGGGTGCGCGGCGTGCTCGGCCTGGACGACCTTCACGGCCACGGTCCGGCCGCCCTCCGAACGTCCCAGATAGACCAGCCCCATGCCGCCCGCGCCGAGCCGGGCGATCAGGCGGTACGGGCCGATATGGGTCGGGTCTTCCGCGATCAGCTGGTCCACAGAAGGAAGCTAGACCAGGCCGTCGGCCACAAGAACCCTTATGAGACAGACAGTTGATGATCCGTTACGTAGTCACCGCGCCCGGCGTGGTCACCGCGCCCGCACCAGCTCCGCCGGTTCGCTCCCCGGCCCCCGCCAGTCCTCCACCAGGAGCCTGCCGCCGGAGTACGGCGTGACCCGCTCGCTGTTGCGTGCGCCGCAGGCGGAGTTCGGCGGCGGGTCCGAGGGCCCGTACACCAGGCCCTTGTCGAGGGAGGCGAGCACCTGGGTGGTCGTGCAAGGGGTGTCGTACCGCTTGTCGACGACGGTGATGCGCGCCGTGCCGACCGCGCCCGCCTCGATCGTGAACCAGATCTTGTTCCGGTTGCCCTCCATGTCGAGGGCCTGCCACTTGCCGAGGTAGCTCTCCGGTACGGCGGTGCCCGCGCGGCTGAGCCGCAGTATGCCCGCGCCCGACGTCATGGTCAGGACGTCCGCAGACTCGGCCGTCAGCGACATCTCGGTCGGGAACTCGCACTTCTCCGGATTGCGCTGCAGCGGAATGACCCCGCCGTTCAGCTCGAGCGTCGAGGAGTCCGCGGAGACGGCCACCGACTTCCGTACGCACATCCAGTCGTTGCCGACGTCCACGGAGGTCGCGACCGTGTCGCCCTCGCCGCCCTCGGCGATGTCGATACGGAGGATGCCGCCGCCCCCGGGCAGCTCGCCCTCCCAGCCGCCGACGAACCCCGCGGCGACCTGGCCGCCACCCGCACCGCCCTCGGAGCCGCCGCCGCTCTTCCCGGACTCGGAGGCCGAAGGCCCCGGCGACTTCGTGCCCTTGTCCTTGCCCTTGTCCTTGGACTCGGAGGGCTTGGGCGAGGGCGACCCGGAGACGGACTGCGACGCGCCGCCCGCACCGTTCTTCCCCTGCGCGCCCGTGCCTCCTCCGTCGTCACCGGCGGGATTCAGGACGTACGCCAGGGACGCCGTCGCACACACGGCGAGCACCGCACCGGTCGCGATGAGCCCGGCGCGGCGCTTCTTGCGCGGCGGGGCAGGAGCCGCGCGGACGTGCTGCCGGGACACCTCCGCCGCGAGGAGCGCCGAGGCGTGCCGGGCCAGCAGCGCGAGTACGGGCTCCGGCAGCCAGGGACCCAGCGGATCAGGGTTGGTCAGCTCCAACAGCCGCTCGGGGTCCGGCCGTTCACCGGGTTCCTTCCTCAGGCACTCCCGTACGAGATCGAGAATCCCCTCCGGTACGCCCTCCAGCTCCGGCTCCTCGAAGGCGACCCGGAACATCAGCGCGTGCGCCCCGCTCTCACCGCCCTCGAAGGGGCCGCGTCCGGTCGCCGCGAAGACCAGCGCGCACCCGAGCGAGAACACATCGCTCGCGGGCGTGAGCCGCTCGCCCCGCACCTGCTCGGGGCTCATGAAACCGGGCGACCCGAGCACCGCACCGGTCTGCGTCAACTGGCCGCCGGTGACCGTGTCGAGCGCGCGGGCGACACCGAAGTCGATGACGCGAGGGCCGTCGGCGGTGACGAGAATATTGGAGGGCTTCAAGTCGCGGTGGATCAGGCCGGCGTCGTGGATGGCGTGCAGGGCCTGGGCGAGACGGTTGGCGAGGATGCGCAGGGAATCCTCGGGCAGTGGCCCGAACTCCCTTGCCACCAAGGCCTGCAGCGACATCCCCGGGATGTACCCGGTGGCGAACCACGGGACCGCCGCGTCCGTGTCGGCGTCGATGACGGGCGCGGTCCACTCCCCGCTGACCCGCCGCGCGGCGGGCACCTCGCGCGCGAACCGCTCCCGGAACTCGCTCTGCCCGGCCCGCCCACTCTGCCCCACCTTCACGGCGACGGTACGTCCGGCGCCGGCCCGCGCGAGATACACCCGCCCCATGCCGCCGCTCCCGAGCCGGCCGATCAGCGTGTACGGACCGATACGGCTCGGCTCGTCCGGCGTGAGGGGTTCGAGACCGTCCATGGGTCACTCGGCCCGGTCGCCGAGGGCGGCCCGGGCGGGGGCGGCGACCGTCGGGTGGGTGTCCTCGGGGTGCTTCGCGTCGCGCTTGCGGGTCACTTCGCCTCTCCTGCCAACTGCTCGGTGGACTCACGTGACGTGCGGCGGCCAAGGCTTGCGCCCTGCACTTCGGGAGAGACGAGCCGCACAGGGTCCGCGGTTTCAGGCAGCGTAGTGGGGGAGCACGAGCCTCGTCCGACGCCCGTACGAACGGGCGGCGATGAGCAGGCCGATCCCCCACACCAGGAACTGCGGGATCCCGTACACGGTGATCCAGCGGCTGAAGATGCCGGGGTCGTTCCATTGGGCGACGGTCTGGAAGGCGGCGAAGGCGGTGTAGGCGAGGAGGAGGGCCGCGACCGTGACGGCGGTGGTGGTCAGAGTGCGGGGCGGGACCCTGCGGCCGTGGACCAGGGGGACCCGGCTCGGGAACACCAGGCCCCAGGGGCGGACCAGACTCAGCGCGAGGACGCCGGCCAGTGCGGCGAGACCGCTGAGGACGAAGAGGTAGGGGCCGCCGCCGTCGGCGTACCAGTCAGGGAACTTGCTCTCGTCGGCCCAGAGCGGAACCCCGAGCGCCCACACGGCATGCAGCGGGATGAAGCCGGCGGTCGCGGAGAGGGCGGAGGCGTACGCGGCGCGGACGGCGCGACGCGGTGGGGGCGGGACGGCGGGGGCTGCCGCGGGTACGGAGCCGGGGGTGGAGTTGGGCTTCGAGCCGGGTGCGGAGCCTGACGTGGTGGTTCCGGGCATGGCGGTTCTGGGCATGGCGGGTCCCCTGGAAGGAGTGGCGTGTGGAGTGGTGAACGGGGTGTGCGCTCGGCACTGACTGTTCCAGGGGCGGCAGGCCGGCACATCCGCGCTCAGGGCGGTGCTCGCTCATCCCCGGGTGTGACCCCGGTGCGGGTCTCCCGCCCGCGTGGGGGAGGCCGGATGCGACCGGGTCACGACCCGCAGATCCGCAGGCCCTCCGGCGTATAGCAGGGCAGATGCCCATGAGTGCGGACCACGTCCTGGCCGCTGCCGCGCATCGCGTAGTTGAGGAAGCTCGACGCCAGGGAGTCGGCAGGCGGGCGGCCGTACGTATGGGCGTACTCGATCTCGCGGAAGGGGTAGGCGCTGTCGATGGCCGGCCGGTGGCCGTCCAGGGTGAGATGGCGGACGCCCTTGGTCGGGGTGCCCGCGCGGAGTTCGCTGTAGCCGATCGCGCCCGGGATGTCGGCGACGGTGGCCAACACCTGGTCCGTGGAGTCGAGTTCGCAGCGGAACACCTTGGCCCGGGTGTCGCTCTTCTCGTGGCAGTCCGCGGAGGACTCGGCCGGCTCGAAGCCCTGCAGGACACGGCGTTGGAAGACGCCGCGCGTACCGGAGTTGGAGTTGCGGCTGGCGAGGATCACCGGGAGGTCGGCCCCGCCCAGCTGGGACCAGGTGCGGATCTCGCCCGTGTAGAGGCGGCGGACGTCCCGCAGGGAGAGGTTCTTCACGCCCACCTTGCCGTTGACGACCAGCGCGAACGCCGAGACCGCGACGCGGTTCTCCGTCAGCTGCTCGTCCTCGGCGGACTTGGGGCCGTCGGACAGGGTGACGAGGGCCGGTGAGCCGGTCTTCTGCGACTCGCCGGCCTCCTTCAGTTCGCGGATGCCGGCCGCGCTGCCCCGGGCGTCCACGGTGATCTGCGAACCGGGGCAGTCCTGCTCGTACTTGGCGGCGAGTTCCTCGGCGACCGGCTTGAACGCCGTGGAACCGACGACCTTTAGCGAGCCCTTCTCGCAGCCTATGGGCGGCGGTGTCTCGCCGCGCACCATCACCAGCGTGGAGAGCGTGATGACGCAGGCCGTGAGGAGGACGGTCAGCACGCGGGCCGGCCTGCTGAACAGGGGCGGGGTGTCGTCGAGGGTGGTGGACCGGGTCTCCACGACGTCGCCGTCCACCAGATCGCCGATGATGCGCACAGGGCTGTCCGTCGCGCCGCCGCCGAGCAGGATGAGCAGCTTGAAGTGCTTGCCCTTGTTGAGCGGTACGCGCGGGATGTACAGGCGGTTGCCGTCATGGCGCAGTCCGGTGGCCGCCGAGAAGTGGCCCATCATGTGCTCGGTGCGGGGCGGCAGGGTCACCGCGATACCGCGGACCGTACGGCCCTCGAACTCCGCGATCAGGCCGTGCAGTTCGGCGCTGTCGTAGTCCTCGCGGCCGATCGCCTGCGAGCCGTCGTTCTCGAAGCGCAGCAGGACGAGGGTGGCGTCCGCCATGCCGCGGGTCTCGTTGAACAGGCCCAGGCGTACGTTCGCCTGGCCCGCCGGGCTGTTGTTGCCGATCGGGGTGTCGAGCTGGACGCGGTAGCCGATGCGTTTGCGCCGCGGCACCCGCCGCTCGTACCAGAGCACACCGGCCGAGGCGAGCACCCCGAGCACGGCGGTCCCGACGGCGATGACGTTCTCGGTGCTCAGCCACTCCATGCTGCCCTGCCTCGGCTCCTCGCACGTGCGTCCGTACGGCGGACGGGGTCACACCGTACGAAGGCGGGGCGGGCGATGGGGGCGGGGATCCGGAGCTTCGGCTGATGTTTGTGCCGCGTTCAACTACGGGGATTCCAGGGCGTGTTCGTCACTCCGTACGCGTATACGTGAGAGGTTCCCCGCCGCTGCCGATCAGCTCGCGTGAGAGGTGGGTGTCGTCCGTCAGGCGCAGCTCGCTGGTCTCGCCCGGCTTGCACTCCGTCGCCTTGCCGAACGTCACCTCGGACGGGCTGAGCACCAGCGCGTTGCCCGCCGAACGCAGCGTGGCGGTCCAGCGGCAGTCGTGGCCGGGGCCCTTTCCGGTGAGGCTCATGACCGTGTCGCCCGCGTTGCCCTGCTGGATCCTCATCACGCGGGTGTTGACGCCGCCCTCGGACTTGAACTCGGCCTCCCAAGTGCCCAGGAACTCCTGGGGGATCTCCCCGTCCGCGGGCGGTGACTGCGTGGTCGGAGCCTGGGAGGTGGGCGGCGCGTCGGTGGTCGCGGGCGGGGTGCTCGGATCCGGAGTCCCCGGTGTGGTGGGGGCGGTCGGGGTCGAGGTGCCCCGGTCCTTTCGGTTGCCCTCGTCGCCCTGCATCACGGCGTACACCGTCCCGCCGGCCCCGATCGCCACGATCACGGCCACGGCCACGAGCAGCACGGTGGCACGGCTGTTGCGGCGCGGCGCGGGTCCCGGCGGACCGTACGGCGGGGTGCCGCCGCCACCGCCGCCCGAGTGCCAGCCGTCGTGCGGGGCGAAGGGCGGGCCAGGCGGCGTGTACGGCTGCCCGGCGCCGCCCGGGTACGGGTGCCCCTGGGCGGGCGGCTGCGGATATCCGTACGCGGGCGCGTGGCTGTGCGGGGGCGGTGCGGCCGGTGAGGGCGCGTGGTTGTGCGGGGGCGGTGCGGCCGGCGTCGGCGCGGGGGACGCGTTCCGGCCGACGATCACGGTGGGCAGGTGGTCGACGGCCGCCTGGCCGGGGGCGCCGGGAGCGCCGGGAGCGCCGGGGGCGCCGGGGGCGCCGGGAGCG
>NZ_JAEIMH010000220.1:0-646 GCF_016464295.1 Streptomyces sp. N35
CAAGGACCTTCATTCCCTCAAGGCCGAGCCAGATGGGGGCGCCGCGGTGGACGACGTCCTCGGGGTACATCCGCCCGCCCGCACCCTCCAAGTCGGCCGCGTGGTCGGACACGCACCACGACGGGCACGGGGACGAGAACCAGGCGCCTCCCCGCACAGGGAAGGTGGTCAGTGGCGAGGTCTCTTCTGCGTTCATGGATACCGCCGATGCGACAGGGGCTGGACCGCGTTGTTCGAGAGTTCGGTTTGACGGATCGAAATGTCATCAGGCACGATTCTTCTACGCCTTTGCGGCCTTGCCCGGTGCTACCAACACCGGACAAGGCCTTGAACCCCAACCCTCCAAGACAGGGAAGAGGAACCGTGCCGTATGGTACCGGCCGCCCGAATGGCGGCGAAAACGTCATGTCTGAAAACGGCTCCGTCGAGGATGCTCCGGACCGTTTCACCATGGGCCTGATGATCGACATCATGACCGTGCTCGACCAGCACGGCTACGAGCGAGGTGCGCAGAGCACCGTTCCGCGTCTCATCGGCCCGCTGGCCGACTTGGTGCGCGCTTACGAAGGCGGTGATCGTAAATGACCGCTGCGCCCCCGCTCCGCGCCGTGATCTACGCACGGGTGTCGTCGGACCCCAAACAGCG
>NZ_JAEIMH010000221.1:0-646 GCF_016464295.1 Streptomyces sp. N35
CAAGGACCTTCATTCCCTCAAGGCCGAGCCAGATGGGGGCGCCGCGGTGGACGACGTCCTCGGGGTACATCCGCCCGCCCGCACCCTCCAAGTCGGGCGCGTGGTCGGACACGCACCACGACGGGCACGGGGACGAGAACCAGGCGCCTCCCGGCACAGGGAAGGTGGTCAGTGGCGAGGTCTCTTCTGCGTTCATGGATACCGCCGATGCGACAGGGGCTGAACCGCGTTGTTCGAGAGTTCGGTTTGACGGATCGAAATGTCATCAGGCACGATTCTTCTACGCCTTTGCGGCCTTGCCCGGTGCTACCAACACCGGACAAGGCCTTGAACCCCAACCCTCCAAGACAGGGAAGAGGAACCGTGCCGTATGGTACCGGCCGCCCGAATGGCGGCGAAAACGTCATGTCTGAAAACGGCTCCGTCGAGGATGCTCCGGACCGTTTCACCATGGGCCTGATGATCGACATCATGACCGTGCTCGACCAGCACGGCTACGAGCGAGGTGCGCAGAGCACCGTTCCGCGTCTCATCGGCCCGCTGGCCGACTTGGTGCGCGCTTACGAAGGCGGTGATCGTAAATGACCGCTGCGCCCCCGCTCCGCGCCGTGATCTACGCACGGGTGTCGTCGGACCCCAAACAGCG
>NZ_JAEIMH010000222.1:0-603 GCF_016464295.1 Streptomyces sp. N35
CCTCGCCACTGACCACCTTCCCTGTGCCGGGAGGCGCCTGGTTCTCGTTCCCGTGCCCGTCGTGGTGCGTGTCCGACCACGCGGCCGACTTGGAGGGTGCGGGCGGGCGGATGTACCCCGAGGACGTCGTCCACCGCGGCGCCCCCATCTGGCTCGGCCTTGAGGGAATGAAGGTCCTTGGGGCGTATATCCAGGATGGGCCGTACGGCGGGGATGGCCGGCCCCCGTACCTCGTCGTGCACGCCGACGGTGACCGCGTCGAGGCGGCCGAGCTAGATCTCGTTCAGGCTGACCAACTCATCGTCGCCATGCGGGAACACGCGGGCCGCCTGGTGGCGCTTCGGAATCGCCTGGCTAGCCTGCGCAACAGACGGTCAGTGTCCGCGCGAGCAGCGTGAGCGGCAGGGGGATCTTCCCGGGACCAGGATGATCCCCCTGCCCTAATCGTGTGCGGCGAGGGCGTCGACCAGGTGACGCCCTTCCGGCGCTCCCCTGCGCAGGAGCACAGCGGCGGCGGTGTGCAGTTCGTTCCAGGTGTGCGGGCGGCCCACGGCGGCGGCATCGGGGACGGCCCGGAGGGCGACGGCGAGGGCTTGCGCAGCC
>NZ_JAEIMH010000223.1:0-603 GCF_016464295.1 Streptomyces sp. N35
CCTCGCCACTGACCACCTTCCCTGTGCCGGGAGGCGCCTGGTTCTCGTTCCCGTGCCCGTCGTGGTGCGTGTCCGACCACGCGGCCGACTTGGAGGGTGCGGGCGGGCGGATGTACCCCGAGGACGTCGTCCACCGCGGCGCCCCCATCTGGCTCGGCCTTGAGGGAATGAAGGTCCTTGGGGCGTATATCCAGGATGAGCCGTACGGCGGGGATGGCCGGCCCCCGTACCTCGTCGTGCACGCCGACGGTGACCGCGTCGAGGCGGCCGAGCTAGATCTCGTTCAGGCTGACCAACTCATCGTCGCCATGCGGGAACACGCGGGCCGCCTGGTGGCGCTTCGGAATCGCCTGGCTAGCCTGCGCAACAGACGGTCAGTGTCCGCGCGAGCAGCGTGAGCGGCAGGGGGATCTTCCCGGGACCAGGATGATCCCCCTGCCCTAATCGTGTGCGGCGAGGGCGTCGACCAGGTGACGCCCTTCCGGCGCTCCCCTGCGCAGGAGCACAGCGGCGGCGGTGTGCAGTTCGTTCCAGGTGTGCGGGCGGCCCACGGCGGCGGCATCGGGGACGGCCCGGAGGGCGACGGCGAGGGCTTGCGCAGCC
>NZ_JAEIMH010000224.1:0-595 GCF_016464295.1 Streptomyces sp. N35
CCGCATGCTGCCGGGTACGGGGTGGCGTGCGGTCGGGGTGAGGTGCCGTTGATCGGTATCGACCTGGACCGCAAGGACGGCGTGGACGGAGTCGCGGGGCTGAACGAGCTTGCCTACCGGTACGGCTTCGAGGTGCCCCGCACGTTGACGGTGTGTACCCCCTCGGGGGGCTTTCACCTGTGGTTCACCGCCCCGACTGGTGTGTTGATCCCTAACTCGGCCAGCAAGCTCGCACCCGGAATCGATGTCCGGGGCACCGCCGGATATCTGGTGGGCCCCGGTGTTACCTACGCGCACGGAAGCTACTTCGTACACCCGGAACTTGCCGCTGTGCCGGAGGCGTACCCGATCCCTGAGGTGCTGCTCGATCTGATCCTGCCGCCTCCTGCTCCTCCGGTACGGCGCCGCTCCCTGCCGTCGCCGACAAGGGCGGGGGCGCGCATGGTCGGTCTGACCCGCACCGTGCTGGAAGCGCAACCCGGCCAGCGTAACGCCCGGTTGTTCTGGGCCGCGTGCAAGGCATCCGAGGCCGCCGACAGCCACCAGGTCGACGTCGGCCACCTCGAGGACGCCCTGACCGAGGCAGCCATCGCGG
>NZ_JAEIMH010000225.1:0-590 GCF_016464295.1 Streptomyces sp. N35
CACCCGGCTCACTTGGTATCAGTGCAGGTCACAGCGCTGCGAGTGAGACGGCTGATCCAGGCTCACCCGGCTCAGCCCGGACCGGCCCCCGAGGCGTGGGCCGGGCAACCTCGGACGTGAGCCGCGCTGAGCCGGGCACCACCAACAGTAAAACCGCAGGTCAGATACCTGATGGGGCCGGTGAGCCGGGTGAGCCGGGCAAATTCCCATTGTTGGTCCAACACAGCGATGAACTGCGCGGCCCTGACGGCTACTGCAAGTCCTGCGGACGCCCCAAAACCGACCACGCCCCCCGATGCACCGCCCGAGCAGCCTGACCCCCGGAGCCCCCGTGCCTGGCTCATCATGTTGACGTCCATGTGAACAGAGGGGACTGAACCGTCCCAACCGTCCCTGCGCAGTGCTGACCAGCACGAATCCCGGGACGGTCAGGGCGGAGCCCGGGACGGTGGGGACGCAACCGTCCCACCCCGAACAGGCCCCTGACCAGTGCAAACGCGGCGGCAGGGACGAAGGGGACGGTAGGGACGCAGAAATCCCCACCCTTCACACCTGCACGGCCTGCGGCCAGCCCATGGAGGTGACGGAGC
>NZ_JAEIMH010000226.1:0-590 GCF_016464295.1 Streptomyces sp. N35
CACCCGGCTCACTTGGTATCAGTGCAGGTCACAGCGCTGCGAGTGAGACGGCTGATCCAGGCTCACCCGGCTCAGCCCGGACCGGCCCCCGAGGCGTGAGCCGGGCAACCTCGGACGTGGGCCGCGCTGAGCCGGGCACCACCAACAGTAAAACCGCAGGTCAGATACCTGATGGGGCCGGTGGGCCGGGTGAGCCGGGCAAATTCCCATTGTTGGTCCAACACAGCGATGAACTGCGCGGCCCTGACGGCTACTGCAAGTCCTGCGGACGCCCCAAAACCGACCACGCCCCCCGATGCACCGCCCGAGCAGCCTGACCCCCGGAGCCCCCGTGCCTGGCTCATCATGTTGACGTCCATGTGAACAGAGGGGACTGAACCGTCCCAACCGTCCCTGCGCAGTGCTGACCAGCACGAATCCCGGGACGGTCAGGGCGGAGCCCGGGACGGTGGGGACGCAACCGTCCCACCCCGAACAGGCCCCTGACCAGTGCAAACGCGGCGGCAGGGACGAAGGGGACGGTAGGGACGCAGAAATCCCCACCCTTCACACCTGCACGGCCTGCGGCCAGCCCATGGAGGTGACGGAGC
>NZ_JAEIMH010000227.1:0-590 GCF_016464295.1 Streptomyces sp. N35
GCTCCGTCACCTCCATGGGCTGGCCGCAGGCCGTGCAGGTGTGAAGGGTGGGGATTTCTGCGTCCCTACCGTCCCCTTCGTCCCTGCCGCCGCGTTTGCACTGGTCAGGGGCCTGTTCGGGGTGGGACGGTTGCGTCCCCACCGTCCCGGGCTCCGCCCTGACCGTCCCGGGATTCGTGCTGGTCAGCACTGCGCAGGGACGGTTGGGACGGTTCAGTCCCCTCTGTTCACATGGACGTCAACATGATGAGCCAGGCACGGGGGCTCCGGGGGTCAGGCTGCTCGGGCGGTGCATCGGGGGGCGTGGTCGGTTTTGGGGCGTCCGCAGGACTTGCAGTAGCCGTCAGGGCCGCGCAGTTCATCGCTGTGTTGGACCAACAATGGGAATTTGCCCGGCTCACCCGGCTCACCGGCCCCATCAGGTATCTGACCTGCGGTTTTACTGTTGGTGGTGCCCGGCTCAGCGCGGCTCACGTCCGAGGTTGCCCGGCTCACGCCTCGGGGGCCGGGCCGGGCTGAGCCGGGTGAGCCTGGATCAGCCGTCTCACTCGCAGCGCTGTGACCTGCACTGATACCAAGTGAGCCGGGTG
>NZ_JAEIMH010000228.1:0-590 GCF_016464295.1 Streptomyces sp. N35
GCTCCGTCACCTCCATGGGCTGGCCGCAGGCCGTGCAGGTGTGAAGGGTGGGGATTTCTGCGTCCCTACCGTCCCCTTCGTCCCTGCCGCCGCGTTTGCACTGGTCAGGGGCCTGTTCGGGGTGGGACGGTTGCGTCCCCACCGTCCCGGGCTCCGCCCTGACCGTCCCGGGATTCGTGCTGGTCAGCACTGCGCAGGGACGGTTGGGACGGTTCAGTCCCCTCTGTTCACATGGACGTCAACATGATGAGCCAGGCACGGGGGCTCCGGGGGTCAGGCTGCTCGGGCGGTGCATCGGGGGGCGTGGTCGGTTTTGGGGCGTCCGCAGGACTTGCAGTAGCCGTCAGGGCCGCGCAGTTCATCGCTGTGTTGGACCAACAATGGGAATTTGCCCGGCTCACCCGGCTCACCGGCCCCATCAGGTATCTGACCTGCGGTTTTACTGTTGGTGGTGCCCGGCTCAGCGCGGCCCACGTCCGAGGTTGCCCGGCTCACGCCTCGGGGGCCGGTCCGGGCTGAGCCGGGTGAGCCTGGATCAGCCGTCTCACTCGCAGCGCTGTGACCTGCACTGATACCAAGTGAGCCGGGTG
>NZ_JAEIMH010000229.1:0-583 GCF_016464295.1 Streptomyces sp. N35
TGCCTGCCGTTGGCGGATCGGGTGCTGTTGGTGGCCGTCTATTACCGCACGAACCTGACCATGCGGCAGCTCGCGCCGCTCTTCGGGGTCTCGTCCGCGACGGTCTGCCGGGTGATCCAGCGGCTGGGCCCGCTCCTCGCGCTGGAGCCTGCTGCCCGGCCCGCGAATGCCGCGGACCGGCTGTGGATCGTGGACGGCACCCTGATCCCGGTCCGCGACCGGACCATTGCCGCCTCCTCACGCAACTACCGGTTCTCAGCGAATGTGCAGGTCATCATCGACGCCGACACGCGCCTGGTGGTGGCCACCGCCAGGCCGGCGCCGGGCAACAAGGCCGACGCCCACGTGTGGCGGAACTCCGGCCTGGCCCAGCACTGCGAGGGCGTCACAGTGCTGGGCGACGGCGCCTACTTCAATACGGGCCTCGTCGTCCCGCACCGCAAACGCCAACGCCGCCCGCTGCTGCCCGGCGAAGAGGCCGACAACGCCGAGCATCGACGGGTGCGGGCCCGCGTCGAGCACACCTTCGCCCGGATGAAGACCTACAAGATCCTCCGCGACTGCCGGCAACACGGTGACGGCC
>NZ_JAEIMH010000023.1:0-12267 GCF_016464295.1 Streptomyces sp. N35
ACCCGCCCAACCCAAACCTGACCCCACCCAACCCCGAACCCGCTCAGCCCCCGAACCCCACCCACCCTGCGCCGCCCACCCCACACGCCGCCCTGGACTGAACGTTCACACCCAGCCCGTCCGGCGTTTGAGGACGTCTTTCGTCTTTCAGCCCCTGCGGCGTTTGAGCAGATCCGAACGAAGTTCGGATGAAGGGGGCCGGGGCGCAGCCCCGGTTTCGGGAAGGGGCGGGTAGGGGAAATCAGCCCGCCGCAGGCGCCACCCACCCGCACCCCGCAACGAGACCGCAACCAGCTACGACCGCACCCGGGACCGCGCCCCACCATGGCGCACCGCACAAGCCGAAGCAGAAGCGCACCGCACACGCCGCGGCGCACCGCACCGCACGCCGCAGCGCACCGCACAAGCAGCGCACCGCAGAAGCAGAAGCAGAAGCCGAAGCGCACCGCAAAAGCCGAAGCGCCCCAGAAAGCTCAGCCCAGCAGGGCCAGGATCGCCAGGAGGATCGTGCCCGCGACCAGGGGGGCCAGGATCTCGTAGGCCCAGCGGACCTCGACCGGACCCTGCGCGGCCGCCTCACGACCGTGCCGCTCCGCAAGCTCGCGGAGGTCGTCGACCGCCTGGTCGGCCGACGCGCGGGTGGAGCGGTCCGGTGTGTCGAGCGTCGAGGTGCGGCCGCTCGGATCCGCCGCCGCGGCGCGGGCCTGACGCCGGTTGGCCGACTTGCGGGCGCGCAGCGACACCGGGATGGCCCACAGCTGGTACTTCTCGGCACCGGAAAGGACCTCGCACGAATACGCGGCCTTGACGTCGTCCACCGACGCCCACGGAAGGACGATCGTGCGGAACGGATTGCGGATCTTGAGCCGCTGATTGTTCGCGTACACCGCCGGCCGCACCGTGTAGGCCACCACCAGCGGCGCCAGCGCGATCAGCGCGGCCAGGGCCCGCCACGGCGTCATCCCGCTGCCGCGCAGCAGCGCGTCCCCGGCGAGCCACCCGCCCAGACCGAGCAGCAGGACACCGCCGGCGATCCCGGCGCCGGAACGGAACACGCGGTCCGGCGTCGCGGGCTCGGCCGATGCGCGGTTCTCCGCCGGCTCGGGGCGGGGGGTCTCGGACTCGTCGGGGGAGCTCATGGTGTCGATTCTGCCCCAGCGTTCCGGAGCCCGTCCCAGGGGCGGAGCCCACCTCGGCGGTCACGTCCGTCACATCCGTATCGCCTAGGGATGGTCCACCGGCACCAAGAGGAATGATCCACCGGCCCCAAAGGGTGCGAACGGTACGTAACGCCGAAGCGCAAGCTCTGCGGAGCCGAGGACTTCACAAGCCGCTACGCGCGTAGATATGCTCCCCTCGTGACCATGCCCCCAGTCCCCAAGTCAGACAAGCCGGCCAAGGCCGAGAAGGCCGCCAAGGTCGACAAGGCCGACAAGAAGGTGAAGTCCGTGAAGACGGAGAGTGCCGCGACCCCGGCCGAGTCCCCCTTCGCCGATGTGACCGCCTCCGACGCCACCCTGCGCCGCTTCCTCCACGGCCTGCCGGGCGTGGACACGGTCGGGCTCGAGGCGCGCGCCGCCGCGCTCGGCACGCGGTCGATCAAGACGACGGCCAAGGCGTACGCCATCGACCTGGCCATCTCGATGATCGATCTGACCACCCTCGAGGGTGCGGATACCGCGGGCAAGGTCCGCGCGCTCGGCGCGAAGGCCGTCCACCCCGACCCGACGGACCGCGGCACGCCGACGACCGCCGCGGTCTGCGTGTATCCGGACATGGTGGCCACCGCCAAGGCCGCCGTCGCCGGGTCCGGTGTGAAGGTCGCCTCCGTCGCCACCGCCTTCCCGGCCGGCCGCGCCGCCCTCGGCGTGAAGCTCGCCGACACCAGGGACGCGGTCGCCGCGGGCGCCGACGAGATCGACATGGTGATCGACCGCGGCGCGTTCCTCTCGGGCGACTACATGAAGGTCTACGAAGAGATCCGCGCCGTGAAGGAAGCGGCCGGACCGGCCCGCCTCAAGGTGATCTTCGAGACCGGTGAGCTGTCGACGTACGACAACATCCGTCGCGCCTCCTGGATCGGCATGATCGCGGGGGCTGATTTCATCAAGACCTCGACCGGCAAGGTGGGCGTCAACGCCACCCCCGCCAACACCCTCCTGATGCTGGAGGCCGTCCGCGACTTCCGTGCGCAGACCGGGGTGCAGATCGGGGTGAAGCCCGCGGGCGGTATCCGCAGCACCAAGGACGCGATCAAGTTCCTCGTGCTCGTCAACGAGACCGCCGGACCCGACTGGCTGGACAACCACTGGTTCCGCTTCGGCGCCTCCAGCCTCCTCAACGACCTCCTGATGCAGCGTCAGAAGCTGGCCACCGGACGCTACTCCGGCCCCGACTACGTGACGGTGGACTGATCCCCCATGACTTCCCGTAAGCCCCACCCTTTCGAGTACGCACCCGCGCCCGAGTCACGCGCGGTCGTGGACATCGCCCCGTCCTACGGCCTGTTCATCGACGGTGAGTTCACCGAGGCCGCCGACGGCAAGGTCTTCAAGACCGTCTCGCCGAGCACCGAGGAGGTCCTCTCCGAGGTCGCCCGGGCCGGCGAGGCGGATGTCGAGCGTGCCGTGAAGGCCGCCCGCAAGGCCTTCGACAAGTGGTCCGCGCTGCCCGGCGCGGAGCGCGGCAAGTACCTGTTCCGTATCGCCCGGATCATCCAGGAGCGCAGCCGCGAGCTGGCCGTCCTGGAGACCCTCGACAACGGAAAGCCGATCAAGGAGACGCGCGACGCGGATCTGCCGCTCGTCGCCGCGCACTTCTTCTACTACGCGGGCTGGGCCGACAAGCTCGACCACGCGGGCTACGGCCCCGACCCCAAGCCGCTCGGTGTCGCCGGCCAGGTCATCCCCTGGAACTTCCCGCTGCTCATGCTCGCGTGGAAGATCGCCCCGGCGCTCGCGACCGGCAACACGGTCGTCCTGAAGCCGGCGGAGACCACCCCGCTCTCCGCGCTCTTCTTCGCGGACATCTGCCGCCAGGCCGGTCTCCCCAAGGGCGTCGTCAACATCCTTCCCGGATACGGCGACGCGGGTGCGGCCCTCACCGCGCACCCCGACGTCGACAAGGTCGCTTTCACGGGTTCGACCGCCGTCGGCAAGCAGATCGCCCGGACCCTCGCGGGCACCGACAAGAAGCTCACCCTCGAGCTCGGCGGCAAGGGCGCCAACATCGTCTTCGACGACGCCCCCATCGACCAGGCCGTCGAGGGCATCGTCGGCGGCATCTTCTTCAACCAGGGCCAGGTCTGCTGCGCGGGCTCGCGCCTGCTCGTCCAGGAGTCGATCCAGGACGAGCTGCTCGACTCCCTGAAGCGGCGCCTGTCCACCCTGCGCCTGGGCGACCCGCTCGACAAGAACACCGACATCGGTGCGATCAACTCGGCCGAGCAGCTGTCCCGTATCACCGCACTGGTCGAGACGGGCGAGGCGGAGGGCGCCGAGCGCTGGAGCGCGCCCTGCGAACTGCCCTCCACCGGCTACTGGTTCGCGCCCACGCTGTTCACCGGCGTCACCCAGGCGCACACCGTCGCCCGCGACGAGATCTTCGGCCCGGTGCTCTCGGTCCTCACCTTCCGTACGCCGGACGAGGCCGTCGCCAAGGCCAACAACACCCCGTACGGGCTCTCGGCCGGTATCTGGACCGAGAAGGGCTCACGCATCCTCGCCGTCGCGAACAAGCTGCGCGCGGGTGTGATCTGGTCCAACACGTTCAACAAGTTCGACCCGACCTCGCCGTTCGGCGGCTACAAGGAGTCGGGCTTCGGCCGCGAAGGCGGCCGGCACGGTCTGGAGGCCTACCTCGATGTCTGATGCGACGCGACTCAGTGTCTTCAAGACCTACAAGCTGTACGTGGGCGGGAAGTTCCCTCGTTCCGAGAGCGGCCGGGTGTACGAAGTGAACACAGCGACATCAGCCGCTACCGCGGCGGGAAAGGGCAACTGGCTGGCCAACGCCCCGCTCTCGTCCCGCAAGGACGCCCGGGACGCGGTGGTCGCCGCGCGCAAGGCGTTCGGCGGCTGGGCAGGTGCCACGGCGTATCTGCGCGGGCAGATCCTGTACCGCGTCGCGGAGATGCTGGAAGGCCGCCGCGACCAGTTCGTACGGGAGGTCCAGGACGCCGAGGGCCTGTCGAAGGCCAAGGCGGGCGCGGTCGTGGACGCCGCGATCGACCGCTGGGTCTGGTACGCGGGCTGGACCGACAAGATCGCCCAGATCGTGGGCGGCGGGAACCCGGTCGCGGGCCCGTTCTTCAACCTGTCCTCGCCCGAGCCGACCGGTGTCGTGACGATCGTCGCGCCGCAGGAGTCGAGCTTCCTCGGCCTGGTGTCGGTGCTCGCCCCGGTGATCGCCACGGGTAACACTGCCGTGGTCATCGCGTCCGAGGACCGTCCGCTGCCGGCCCTGAGCCTCGCCGAGGTGCTCGCCACCTCCGACGTCCCGGGCGGTGTGGTCAACATCCTCTCCGGCAGGACCGCGGAGATCGCCACCCCGCTCGCCGCGCACCAGGACGTCAACGCGATCGATCTCGCGGGCGCGGACGAGCAGCTGGCCAAGGAGCTCGAGGTCGCTGCGGCGGACAACCTCAAACGCGTTCTCCGTCCACAGGCTGTGGATTGGGCCGCGGACCCGGGCACCTCGCGCCTGACGCCTTTCCTGGAGACCAAGACGGTCTGGCACCCGACGGGGTCGCTGGGCTCGGGCGGGTCCTCCTACTGATCGCCGTAAACGTGTGGGGCCCCTGGGTGGCGGACCACAGGGGGCCCCCGCATGTGCGGGGGGGGGGGGGGGGGCGCCGGCACACAAGGAGCATGTACCCGCTGCAGTACGCGGACCCGAGCACCGCCGCCGCCACCACCAGGGCGGCACGGGTCCACTTCAGGCCCGCCACATACAGGGCGAGCGGCACCAGCAGCGGGAAGCCCGGCAGCAGGAAGCGGGCGCGCGGGAAGTACACGCCGCCCGAGCCGAGCACGATCACGAGCAGTACGCCGCTGAAGACGAGCAGGGGCAGCGGCTGGCGCCGGCGCAGACAGAGGCCGAAGAGCACCGCGCAGGCCGCCATCACCAGCGTGACCATGACGAGGTAGAGCTCGGGGTCCGAGTCGTAGAAGAGCAGCTGGCGCACGATGCGCAGCGTCTCCACGCCGCCGTCGAGCTCGTTGTGCCACAGCTTCTGGACCGCGAAGTACCCGTCCCAGCGGCCCAGGCGCAGGCCCACCCAGCCGACGTACAGGAGCCAGCCGAGCGGGGCGAGCAGGGCGCCCGCGAGCGCGCGCCCCCGGAATCCGTGCCGCAGCGAGAGCAGCGCCGTGAGGGAGACGGCGGCGGCCAGCGCCACCCCGGTCGGCCGGGTGAGGCCCGACAGGGCCGCGAGCGATCCGGCCCACAGCCAGTCGCCGCGCAGGACGGCGTAGAGCGACCAGGCGACGAAGGCCGTGAACAGCGACTCGGTGTACCCCATCCACTGCACGGCGGCGACGGGGAACGCACCCCACAGCACCGTGAGCAGCACCCCCACCCGCCGCCCGTACAGCCGGTCGCCCACCGCGAAGACACCCCAGGCCGCGACGAAGGAGAAGGCGACGGCGAGCAGCAGCCCGACGGTGGCGCGGCTGCCCGGCGTGAACGCGGCGATCGCCTTGACCAGGACCGGGTAGAGCGGGAAGAACGCCAGGTTGTTGGTGTCATACGTCGTGCCGAGCTCGCGCGCGTAACCCCGGTCGGCGATCCCCAGATACCAGTTGGCGTCCCAGTCGGAGGCGACGGTCTGCCACACCCCGACGCCCTCCGCGTGGGCCCAGGCCCACAGGACGGCGAGCCCGGTCAGGCGGACGGCCGCGTAGGCGGCGAGCGCGGGCGCCGCGTACCGCAGGGCGTTCACCGCGGCGCGCGTCGGACGCGGTACGTCGGGGTGGCGGCGGGAAGCCGGCAGCAGTCCCTCGGTCAGGGTGCTGCGGTTCGGTGCCTGGGTGGTCGCTGACACGGGCTGCGGCTCCTGGACTCGGGGGTGCGCTTCCGGTCAGCCCTTCCTCGGCCGGGTGGCCAGCGGGGGGTCGGTTGGGTCAACTGCCGTGCAGGAATCACCCTTCAGACGTACGAAAGGGCGGGCTGCCCACGCGGCAGCCCACCCCTGCGTCACCTCAGTCCTCGACCCTCAGGTCAGGGCTTCCACCCTCAGATCCCGGCCTCGATCCTCAGATCCGGGCCTCGACCCTCAGGTCCCGGCCTCGCCCCTCAGATCCCGGCCGCGACCGCCAGGTCCCGCTTCAGACCGGCGATCAGCTCCTTGGCCTTCGCACGGGCCGCGGGCACACCGTCCACATCGCCCTCGACCGGGACGACGACCTCCAGGTAGCACTTGAGCTTGGGCTCGGTGCCGCTCGGCCGCACGATGACCCGCGCACCGTCCAGGGTGTACCGCAGACCGTCCGTCGGCGGCAGCGTCTCGGTGCCCTCGTTCAGGTCCTCACGCCGTACGACCTCGAGTCCGGCCAGCACCGTCGGCGGCTGCTCACGCAGCCTGCGCATCGCGTCCGCGATCACCGACAGGTCCTCGACCCGCACGGACAGCTGGTCGGTCGCGTGCAGACCGTGCTCGACGGCGAGCTCGTCGAGCAGATCGAGCAGCGTGCGGCCCCCCGCGGCGGCGCCGCTATTCGGCTCAGCCTTGAGCTCGGAGGCCAGTTCGGCGATGAGCAGCGCGGCCGTGATGCCGTCCTTGTCGCGTACGCCTTCGGGGTCGACGCAGTAGCCGAGCGCCTCCTCGTATCCGAAGCGCAGGCCCTCCACGCGGGCGATCCACTTGAACCCGGTGAGGGTCTCCTCGTAGCCGAGGCCCGCCTTCTCGGCGATCCGTCCGAGCAGCGACGAGGAGACGATCGACTCGGCGAAGACCCCGCTCACTCCGCGCCGGACGAGATGCGCGGCGAGCAGCGAACCGACCTCGTCACCGTGCAGCATCCGCCACTTCGCGCCGTCGTGGACGGCGACGGCGCAGCGGTCGGCGTCGGGGTCGTTGGCGATGATCAGGTCCGGCCGTTCGCGCTCCGCCGCGGCGAACGCGAGGTCCATCGCGCCCGGCTCCTCCGGGTTCGGGAACGCGACGGTCGGGAAGTCCGGGTCGGGCTCGGCCTGTTCGGCCACGACGGCCGGGGCGGGGAAACCGGCGCGCGCGAAGGCGGCGAGGAGGGTCTCCTTGCCGACGCCGTGCATGGGCGTGTAAACGGTCCGCGCGCCGCGCGGGGAGCCGGGCTTCAGGACGGCGTCCGTACGCGCCAGATACGCCTCCACGACCTCGTCACCGAGGGTTTCCCAGCCGCTCTCGGGGCGGGGGACGTCCGCGAGCGCCGCGACGGCGGCGATCTCGGCGGCGATCTCCGCGTCGGCCGGCGGCACGATCTGCGAGCCGTCGCCGAGGTACACCTTGTAGCCGTTGTCCCGCGGCGGGTTGTGGCTGGCCGTCACCTCGACGCCGGCGACCGCGCCCAGATGCCTTATGGCGAAGGCGAGGACGGGGGTCGGCAGCGGCTTCGGCAGTACGGCGGCCCTGAGGCCCGCGCCCGTCATCACGGCGGCCGTGTCGCGCGCGAAGTCGGCCGACTTGTGGCGGGCGTCGAACCCGATCACGACGAGGCCGTCCGTCTGCCCCTTGGCCTTGAGGTACGCGGCGAGGCCGGCGGCGGCGCGGATGACGACGCTCCGGTTCATCCGCATCGGCCCCGCACCGAGCTCACCGCGCAGGCCCGCGGTGCCGAACTGCAGCGTCCCGGCGAACCGTTCGGCCAGCGCGTCGACGTCGTCGGCCTCGATGAGCTTGGCCAGCTCCTCACGGGTCTCCGGATCAGGATCCTCGGCGAGCCAGGCCTGTGCGCGAGCGATGAGTTCTTCCGACACGTGGATTGCCTTTCGGGTACTGCCGGGGGTCCGGAGAACGGATCCCCGAGGGGCCTTTCGGGACTTCCGGGTTTTACGGGGTGGGGCGCGGCCTTGCGGAACTGCTGGGTCTTGCGTGGGTGGGCGGGGCCGGGGACCCGTGGCCCAGGGGGCGGAGCCCCCGGAGGGAGGAGTGAGGGGCGTCAGCCCCTCGGCAACCTTCCCCCGCGGACGCGGGCTACCGGGCGCGCCGCACGGCATGGGCCCCCGGAGCGAGTGCCCCTCAGATGCGGTCGAGCACCTGCGTGAGGAGCTGTCCCATCCGCGTCGCCGAGTCGCGGCCCGCCTGGAGGACCTCTTCGTGGTTCAGGGGCTCGCCCGTCATGCCCGCCGCGAGGTTGGTGACCAGGGAGATGCCGAGCACCTCGGCCCCCGCCTCACGCGCCGCGATCGCTTCGAGCACGGTCGACATGCCGACCAGATCCGCACCGATCGTCCGGGCCATCCGGATCTCGGCGGGCGTCTCGTAGTGCGGGCCGGGGAACTGCGCGTACACGCCCTCCTCCAGCGTCGGGTCGACCTCCTTGCACAGCGCGCGGAGCCGCGGCGAGTACAGGTCGGTCAGATCGACGAAGTTCGCGCCGACGATCGGCGAGGTCGCCGTGAGGTTCAGGTGGTCGCTGATGAGGACCGGCTGGCCCGGACGCATGCCGTCCCGCAGGCCGCCGCAGCCGTTCGTCAGCACGACGGTCTTGCAGCCCGCGGCGACGGCGGTGCGCACACCGTGCGCCACGGAGGCGACGCCGCGGCCCTCGTAGTAGTGGGTCCGTCCGAGGAAGACCAGGGCGCGCTTGTCCCCGATCTTGTACGAGCGGATCTTGCCGCCGTGGCCCTCGACGGCCGGCGGCGGGAAGCCGGGCAGCTCGGTCACGGCGAACTCGGCCTCGGGGGCACCGAGCGCGTCCACGGCGGGAGCCCACCCGGAGCCCATCACGAGGGCGACGTCATGGGCAGCGGCCCCGGTCAGCTCGCGCAGCTTGGTGGCGGCGGCGTCGGCGGCGGCGTAGGGGTCGGTGGGGGGCGTATTCGAAGCGTTCACGCGCAAGAGGGTATCCGCTCCGGGCCTACGCGCGTAGACATGTGGCGCACGAGTGTGGCGGTGGGGGGTTGTGGGTTCCGCCAAGGGGTGTGCTCGGGCGCTGGTGAGCGGGGGTGCGGGTGCCTGCGGTGCGGGTTGGATCGGGGGTGGGTCAGCAGGGCCGTTTGCGCAGCTCCATCACGTAATCGTGCGGCGCCCCCGCCGACTCGGCCGCATCCGCCAGTTCGCCCAGGTAGCGCGCCGAGGGCAGGCCGCCCTCGTACCCGTTGAGGACGTACACCCAGGCCGGCATCTCGCCCTCGAGGGTCTGCACCCGTACGCGCATCCGCCGGTAGATGTCGAGCCCCACGCCTTCCCAGCGGTCCAGGGAGTCCTCGTCCATCGGCGCGATGTCGTACAGCGTGACGAACACCTGCGAGCGCGGTGCCTCGACGACCGTGGCCAGGGCGCCCTCCCACCCCATGTGCTCCCCGCCGAACGTCAGGCGCCACCCGTTCAGCCACCCGGTGGCGCGCAGCGGCGAGTACGGGGCGCGGCGGGACATGAGCCGCGGGTCGAGATTGCCGGCGTACGCGGCGTAGAGCGACATGGGACCGAGGGTACGGCAGTGCTTCGACGTGGGCGTGCGGACTGGTGAGGCCGGGTATCGACCCGTGCGGCGGCCCCGGGGGCGTAACCCCTTGAGTCGTGCGGGACAATGGAGTACGTGACTCGGATCGTGATCATCGGTGGCGGACCCGGCGGATATGAAGCGGCCCTCGTGGCGGCTCAACTCGGCGCGGAGGTGACCGTCGTCGACTGCGACGGTCTGGGCGGGGCGTCGGTGCTCACCGACTGCGTACCGTCGAAGACTCTGATCGCGACGGCCGAGGTGATGACCACCTTCGACTCGTCGTACGAAGAACTCGGCATCATCGTCGAGGACGACACCCCGGACCCGGATTCCCCGGCCCGCGTGGTCGGCGTGGACCTGGGCAAGGTCAACCGACGGGTCAAGCGCCTCGCGCTCGCCCAGTCGCACGACATCACCGCCTCCGTCACGCGCGCCGGCGCCAAGGTGATGCGCGGCCGCGGCCGGCTCGCCGGCCAGGCGGGCATCGACGGCAGCCGGGACGTCATCGTCACCGCCGCCGACGGCACCGAGACCCTGCTCACCGCCGACGCCATCCTGATCGCCACCGGCGGCCACCCGCGCGAGCTGCCCGACGCCAAGCCGGACGGCGAGCGCATCCTCAACTGGACCCAGGTCTACGACCTCGACGAGCTCCCCGAGGAGCTCATCGTGGTCGGTTCCGGTGTCACGGGCGCCGAGTTCGCGGGCGCCTACCAGGCCCTCGGCTCCAAGGTCACCCTCGTGTCGAGCCGCGACCGCGTGCTGCCCGGCGAGGACCCGGACGCCGCCGCCGTGCTCGAGGACGTCATGCGCCGCCGCGGCATGAACGTCATGGCCCGCTCGCGCGCCGAGTCCGCCAAGCGCGTCGGCGACCGCGTCGAGGTCACGCTCTCCGACGGCCGGGTCATCTCCGGTACGCACTGTCTGATGGCCGTCGGCGCGATCCCCAACACCGCGGGCATGGGCCTGGAGGAGGCCGGCGTCCGGCTGAAGGACTCCGGTCACATCTGGACCGACAAGGTGTCGAGGACGTCCGCTTCCGGTGTCTATGCCGCCGGTGACGTGACCGGCATCTTCGCGCTCGCGTCGGTCGCGGCCATGCAGGGCCGGATCGCGATGTACCACTTCCTGGGCGACGCGGTGACGCCGCTGAACCTCAAGACCGTCTCGTCGAACGTGTTCACCGACCCCGAGATCGCCACGGTCGGCTACTCGCAGGCCGACGTGGACGGCGGCAAGATCGACGCCCGCAGTGTCAAGCTGCCGCTCCTTCGCAACCCGCGCGCCAAGATGCAGGGCATCCGCGACGGCTTCGTCAAGATCTTCTGCCGCCCCGGTACGGGCATCGTGGTCGGCGGAGTGGTCGTCTCGCCGCGCGCTTCGGAACTGATCCACCCCATCTCGATCGCGGTCGACAACAACCTGACGGTGGAACAGATCGCGAAGGCGTTCACGGTCTACCCCTCCTTGTCGGGCTCGATCGCCGAGGTCGCCCGTCAGCTGCACACCCGCAAGGCGACCGGCGAAGGCTGAGCCGGCCGCACGGCAGGGACTGTTGTCGCAGGTGAGGCAGGAACTAACCGTTCGTTACGCAGAGTTGGGGCCCAGTCGCCTGGCATAGGCCAGAGGTCTGGGCCCCTATACCACTCCGAGTGTCTCCATACGCTCATCTTCTGTAATTCGGCGCAAAGTGCTGAAAGCAGACGGACGTTGGGGTTACTGTCAGTTTCGTGTTCGCTGCAGAACGTCGCCAATTGATCCTCGAAATGGTGCGCGCCAACGGGGCCGTTTCGCTCCGTGAGCTCGCCCGCGTCGTCCAGACCTCCGAAGTGACCGTACGGCGGGACGTGCGGGCACTGGAGGCAGAAGGACTCCTGGACCGCCGCCACGGCGGTGCGGTCCTCCCCGGCGGATTCACCCGTGAATCCGGATTCCCTCAGAAGTCGCACCTCGCGACCGCCGAGAAGACGGCGATCGCCGACCTCGCCGCGGGACTCGTCGAAGAGGGCGAAGCGATCGTGGTCGGTGCGGGTACGACCACACAGGAGCTGGCCCGCCGGCTCGCCCGCGTGCCCGGTCTCACCGTCGTCACCAACTCCCTCCTGGTGGCGCAGGCGCTGGCCCATGCCAACCGCGTCGAAGTGGTGATGACCGGCGGTACGCTCCGCGGCTCGAACTACGCCCTGGTGGGCAGTGGTGCCGAGCAGTCGCTGCAAGGACTGCGCGTCTCCCGCGCGTTCCTGTCGGGCAGCGGTCTGACCGCCGAGCGCGGGCTCTCGACGTCCAACATGCTCTCGGCGTCCGTGGACCGGGCTCTCGTCCAGGCCGCGGCGGAGGTCGTGGTCCTCGCGGACCACACCAAGCTGGGCACCGACACCATGTTCCAGACGGTGCCGACGGATGTCATCACCCGCCTGGTCACGGACGAGCCCCCGGCTCATGACGAGCGCGCCGCCACCGAGCTCCAGGCCCTGGCCGACCAGGGCGTCCAGGTCGCGGTCGCCGGTGCCTCGGGCCCGTCCCAGGGTGCCGATCCCGTCCCGGCGGGGCGTCAGGCCCGCCGGGGCGGGCCCCCTCCCGGGCGGCGGCGCGGGGGGGCGGGCGGGCCGGGCCCCCTGCGCCC
>NZ_JAEIMH010000023.1:12277-37068 GCF_016464295.1 Streptomyces sp. N35
GGCCCCCGGCCCCCGGGCCCCCCCCGGGGGCCCCGCCCCCGCCGGGGGGGGCCCCCCGCCGCCCGGGAACGTGCCCCTTCCGGGGCAGCGGCGCGGTGTGCCGGGCGGCCCGTCCGCCCTGCGCAGCACGGCGGCTCTTGCGGGAGCGGCGGGCGAGGCGCGGGTGGCCGACCTCCGGCGGAGGTAGGACGGTTCCTCTCCGAGAGGGACTGTCCTACGGCTGAGGCTGACCGGGCACGACCGGCATGGGCACCACCCGGTCGGGGTCCGCGCGGTACGGGGCGAAGGCCGCCTCGGCCGCCGGCTGGTAGGGCCGCCGTGACATCCGTGTCACCAGTTGCCACATCCGCCGCTCCTCGGCCAGCTCCTTCGGCAGGACGAGTCCGAGCGCGTCGGCGAGAGGCTTGCGCCCGACGTTCACCAACGCCCGTACCGCAGCCGCCCATTCGTCGGTGGCGACCACCGCCGACCGGTACCAGACCGGTACGAGCACGAGCGCGAGGACGGCCGTCGGGACGAGCGGGCCGTAGGCGGACGGCTCGACCGCGAGCGCGGCGAGGGCCGTGAGCGCCAGCAGTGCGTGGCCGTACAGGAGTGCCACGAAGAAGTCGACCGGTGTGCGGGCGGTCTCCGTCTGCCGGACGGCGGGCCCCGGTGCGGCGCTGGTCAGCTCGTTCCACAGGACCTGGGTGTCGAGCCGGTAGCGGTCGTGCCCGTACTCCTCGAACCGCCGGATCGCATTGCCGAGCCGCGTCGGCGCGATCTGCTCGTCGCCGATCGGATAGCGGCTCAACTGCTCCTGCAGTACGGCCAGTCGGAGCGAGGGATGCCCGGGCTCGGCCACCCGGTCGGCCAGCCGCTGCCTGCGGGCCCGCTGGGTACGCAGACCCCGGTCGTACGCGCGCTGCGGCCACAGCACGTACCCCTCGAGGATCCGGTACAGGGGCTGCTGCAGTGCGCTCAGGACCAGACCGAGCAGGACCGCGCAGACCAGCAGCAGCGTCATGGTGCTGCTCTGCGAGCTCGGCCACAGGCGCCGCATCAGCCCGAGCTCTTCCAGACTCGGCGCGACCGCGAAGAAGAACACGGCCAGATTGATCGCGGACGGCAGCACCCATCCCACGAGCAGCGCCCATCCGCCGCCGAGCACGCCCTTGGCGATATCGCCCACGCGTCAGCTCTCCTGGGGCCAGTCGTCGCCGGGGTCGATGACGGGGCCGGGGGGTGTGACGGAGTGGGGGGCGTCGCGGCGGCCCGAGGGCAAGGTGTCGGTGTACTCCTCCTCGGCCGGGGCCTCGTCCCCCGGTTCCTGCAGCGGTGGGTACACCGGCTCCGGCGGGGACTGCGTGGCGTCCTCCGCGCTCACCACGACCTGCTCACCGTTTGGCGGCGTGAGCGTGACCGCACGCACCCCCGGCCGCGGCAGAAGCCACTGGAAGACGGGGCCGATCAGCCCCTGCAGGCCGGGCGTCTCCGGGACGTGCACGCGCACGGTATCCGAATGATCCAGCGGCTCGACCGTCCACGGCCCGCCGGCCTGGCGCAGATGCCGCTGCAGCGACCACGCCAAGTCCTCGGCGTCCGCGGTGATTTGGAGCGTGATCAACAGGTCCACGCGCCTCAGCATAGGGCGGCCCGGCAGACGAGGAAGGGCCCCCGGCGCAATGCCGGGGGCCCTTCCTCGTACGGGAGTTGCTCAGTCCTTGATCTCGCAGATCAGCGCACCCGACGTCAGCGAGGCACCGACCTCCGCCGCCAGACCCTTGACCGTGCCGGCACGGTGCGCGTTGATCGGCTGTTCCATCTTCATCGCCTCGAGGACCACGATCAGATCGCCCTCGGCGACCTCCTGGCCCTCCTCGACCGCGACCTTGACGATCGTGCCCTGCATCGGCGACGCGAGCGAGTCGCCCGAGACCGCCGGGCCCGACTTCTTCGCCGCGCGGCGCTTCGGCTTGGCGCCGGCCGCAAGTCCCGTACGGGCGAGCGTCATGCCGAGCGACGAAGGCAGCGAGACCTCCAGACGCTTGCCGCCGACCTCGACGACGATCGTCTCGCGGCCCGTCTCGTCCTCGTCCTCGCCAGGCTCGGGCGTCACCGTGAAGGGCTTGATCTCGTTGACGAACTCGGTCTCGATCCACCGGGTGTGGACCTTGAACGGCGAGGCGGTGAACGCCTCGTCGACCACGACCGCCTGGTGGAACGGGATGGCCGTGGCCATGCCCTCGACCTTGAACTCGGCGAGCGCACGCGCGGCACGCTGCAGCGCCTGCTCACGCGTCGCACCGGTCACGATCAGCTTGGCCAGCAGCGAGTCCCAGGCAGGGCCGATGACCGAGCCGGTCTCGACGCCCGCGTCCAGGCGGACGCCCGGGCCGGTCGGCGGGGCGAACAGCGTCACGGTGCCGGGCGCCGGAAGGAAGCCCCGCCCCGGGTCCTCGCCGTTGATACGGAACTCGAAGGAGTGGCCGCGGATCTCCGGGTCGCCGTAGCCGAGCTCCTCGCCGTCCGCGATACGGAACATCTCGCGGACCAAGTCGATCCCGGTGACCTCTTCGGTGACCGGGTGCTCCACCTGGAGGCGGGTGTTGACCTCGAGGAAGGAGATCGTGCCGTCCACACCGACGAGGAACTCGACGGTGCCGGCGCCGACGTAGCCGGCCTCCTTGAGGATCGCCTTGGACGCCGCGTACAGCTGCTTGTTCTGCTCCTCGGTGAGGAACGGCGCGGGCGCCTCCTCGACGAGCTTCTGGTGGCGGCGCTGCAGCGAGCAGTCACGGGTGGAGACGACGACCACGTTGCCGTGGCTGTCGGCCAGGCACTGGGTCTCGACGTGCCGCGGCTTGTCGAGGTAGCGCTCGACGAAGCACTCGCCGCGGCCGAAGGCGGCGACGGCCTCGCGGACGGCCGAGTCGTAGAGCTCCGGGACCTCTTCGAGGGTGCGGGCGACCTTCAGACCGCGGCCGCCGCCACCGAAGGCGGCCTTGATCGCGATCGGCAGACCGTGCTCCTCGGCGAACGCCACGACCTCGTCGGCGCCGCTCACCGGGTCCGGCGTACCGGCCACCAGCGGGGCGCCGGCGCGCTGCGCGATATGCCGCGCGGCGACCTTGTCACCCAGGTCGCGGATCGCCTGCGGCGGCGGACCGATCCAGATCAGACCCGCGTCCAGGACCGCAGCTGCGAACTCGGCGTTCTCGGACAGGAAGCCATAACCGGGGTGGACGGCGTCGGCACCGGACTCACGGGCGGCCTTGAGGACCTTGTCCATGTCCAGGTAGCTGGTCGCCGGTGTGTCACCGCCCAGGGCGAACGCCTCGTCCGCGGCCCGTACATGCAGAGCGTCCCGGTCCGGGTCGGCGTAGACGGCTACGCTCGCGATCCCTGCGTCCCGGCACGCCCGGGCTACGCGGACAGCAATTTCGCCTCGGTTGGCGATCAGCACCTTGCGCACGATGGCTCCCTCCTTGAAACAAGCTGAGTTTAGGGACTGCCGACACGGCCTTTCGACCCGTCCCCAAGGGTGAGCTTGCCCACACGGAGTGTGATGCGAGGGCCGCTCCACTCGCGAAATCCCTTGTCGCACCACGGTACGCCGGGTTTCTGAACGCCACGGTAACCGGCTGGTGTGGTGCAGGTCTCTGTCTTCGGGGCCAGCGCCTCATCACGTTTCTTTGTGGAGTCCCTACGAACGGCCGAACCAAACTTTGCCCTGGGGTGTCCATGAACGGCTGAGCGGGGCCCCGGGTCGGTCCGAGGGGTGTCCGGCTCTTGTCCTCCGCCTTACTCGCCAGTAGCGTTCGCCGCGAAGCGATAGGCAGGGCCTAGGGGTAACCAGGGGTAGGGGTACGCGTGATGCGCAGAGCGGCGGCCGTTGTGGCCGCGATCCTGCTGTTCGTCGAGGCCGTCGGTCTGGTGATCGTCAATGTGGTCCTCGGCAAGGTCGCCAAGGCCCAGTCGATGTCCTTGGACGGGATCGACCCGGACGTCATGTCGACGTCCTCGTACGTGCTCGCCGGCGTGGTCTTCCTCTACCTCGGGGGGTGCGCGCTCGTGCTGCTCGTGTCCGCGATCCGCAACCGCCCGCACGGCCGTTTCGCCCGCGTCCTGCTGATCAGCGCCGCGGTCCTGCACGCCGTGCTCGGCGCCCTGACCGTGGGCATGGTCGGCTGGGAAGCATTCGCCTTCATGATGGTGATGTTCGCTCTGATCGTGCTCAGCCTCATGGGATACGAGGGCAGGCCCGAGCCCGAGGACACACCCCCCGCGCCGGCGAACGGCGGGGAGCCGCAGACCGCATAGGGCCCCCTTGGGGATCAGGCCTGGTCCTGTGCGGCCGGCACCCACAGGTCGGTGATCGGCACGCCCAGCTCGCCGAGCAGCCGGCGCAGCAGCGGCAGGGAGATCCCGATGACGTTGCCGTGGTCGCCCTCGATGCCGTCGACGAACGGCGCCGAGCGGCCGTCGAGCGTGAACGCGCCCGCCACGTAAAGGGGTTCACGGCTGGCGACGTACGCGGCGATCTCCGCGTCCGTCGGCTCTCCGAAGCGCACCGTGGTGGACGCGGTGGCCGAGACCTGCCGGCCGCTCGCCGTGTCGATCACGCAGTGCCCGGTCTGCAGCACTCCGGCCCGTCCGCGCATCGCCTTCCAGCGCGCGGTGGCCTCCTCGGCGTCGGCGGGCTTGCCGAGCGCCTCGCCGTCGAGTTCGAGGACCGAGTCGCAGCCCACGACCAGGGCGCCCGCCGCCTCGGGGCGCGCGGCGACCGCCTCGGCCTTCGCCTCGCCGAGCACACGGGCGAGTTCGGCGGGGGTCGGCGCGGTGATCGCGTCCTCGTCGACGCCGCTGACGATCACCTCGGGGGCGAGGCCGGCTTGGCGCAAGAGGCCGAGCCTTGCGGGGGATTGGGAGGCGAGGACGAGGCGGCGGGTGGGCTGAGCAGTCATGCGGGTCAGAGTATCGGGGTGGGCGGGGGCCGGCCGCGGCGCCGGGAGCGACGGACACGGGCTCCCGGACACCGCAGGGGCCGGGTCACTTCTTCAGGAGCACGGCCTTCATGACGTCCTTCGCGGTCGGCCCGCCGAGCCTGCCGCCCGCGATGTCGCTGCGCGGGATGTCCTGGCCGGGGTCGACGAACACGGCGACCGCGACCTGCTTGCCGTCGCTGTTCTTGCCGTACGAGATGAACCAGGCGTACGGGGGCAGCTCGTTGTTGGCGCCGTGCTGGGCGGTACCGGTCTTGGCGCCGACCGTGATGCCGTTGCCGATCACCGCGGGCCGGCCCGAGCCGTTCTCGGCGGTCGACTCCATGGCCTCGCGGACCTTGGCCGCGGTGTCGGCGGAGATCGGCCGGGACCGCTCGGCCGGCTCGGTCTTCGCGATGAGGTCACGGTCGGGGCCGCGCAACTCGTCGACGAGGTACGGCTTCATGACCTTGCCGTCGTTGGCGATACCGGCCGCGAGCATCGCGATCTGCAGCGGGCTCGCGGTCACCGAACCCTGGCCGATACCGCTGAGGCCGGTCTGCGGGACGTCGATCTCGGACGGGTAGACGGACTTGCCGGCCCGGATCGGGGTGTCGACCTCGCCGTCGTTGAAGCCGAAGCCCTCGGCGACCTCACGCATCTTTTCCTTGCCGACCTCGACGGCCAGCTTGGCGAACACCGTGTTGCAGGAGACCTCCATGGCCGCCTTCACCGAGGCGTTCTTGCAGGGCAGGCCCTCGGTGTGGTTGGGCAGCGGGCTGGTGGTCTGCGGCAGTGTGTACGGGTCGGGGGTGTCCGTGTCCTCGTTGACGTCCGTGACCTTGCCGGCCTCGATCGCGGCCGCGGCGGTGAGCACCTTGAAGGTCGAGCCCGGCGGGTAGGTCTCCTTCAGGGCGCGGTTGAGCAGCGGCTTCGCCTTGTCGGCCCCCAGCTTCTTCCACTGGTCCTCGTCCTCCCCGTCCTTGGTGCTCATCCCGGCGAAGGACGAGGGGTCGTACGAGGGGGTGGAGGCGAGCGCGAGGATCTTGCCGGTCTCCGGCTCGATCGCGGCGACCCCGCCCTTCAGGTTCAGCTTGCCGAGTCCTTCGAAGGCGGCCTTCTGCGCGTCCGGGTCGATCGTCGTGTAGACATCGCCGCCGCGCTGGGACTTGCCGGTCAGCATGTTCACGGTGTTCTGGATGAACAGCCGGTCGTCGGAGCCGGAGAGCAGTTCGTCGTTCAGGTTCTCCAGGCCGGTGGAGCCGTAGGCCTGCGAGGAGTAGCCGGTGATGGGGGCGTACATCGGACCTTCCTTGAAGGTCCGCTTGTACTTGAAGTCCTGCCCGTCCACGGCCTTGGAGCCGGTGATCGGCTTGCCCGCGACGAGGATGTTCCCGCGCGGCTGCGCATAGCGCTCGATCGCGACCCTGCGGTTCTTCTCGTGCTTCGCGAGCTCGTCGCTCTCCGCGTACTGGATCCAGTTCGCGCGGACCAGCAGTGCGAGCACAAGAAGCCCACAGAAGATGGCTATGTGTCGCAGTGGCTTGTTCACGTGGTGCGTCCCTCCCCGGCGTTTCCTTCAGTAGGGACGATAGGGCGCGGCGGCCGGTTGCGGGACCCCGGCCCCTCAGTGCACCCCGAGCACGAACATCGCGAGCACCATCGCCAGGGCGAGCAGAAAGCCCGCGCGCCGCATCATCGCCTGCGCATCGCGCATGTCCTTGGGCGGCTTGTTCTCAGGGTCGGACCAGAGCATGCCTCGATGGTGCCGCCGCGCACGACGGTGCGCCTGAGTACGGGTACTCAACCGCTGTCGGTATCCGAGCACATCTAAAGGGATTGGGGTTCCGTTAGGGGTGATGGCTCTGCTAACGTCTGGCTCACCTTAAAGGGACCATCGACCCATTAGAGAAGGTGTGTCATGAACAAGCACTTCCGTCGTGCCGTCGCCCCGCTCGCCGCTGCCGCCCTGGGCCTCACGCTCCTGAGTGGAACGGACGCCGCTGCCGGGCCGGCCGACTGGACCGCCGCCTGGGCCGCGTCCCCGCAGCGTGCGAGCGAGGGATTCACCTCGAACTGGGCCGAGACCGGTTTCTCGCACCAGTCGGTCCGCCAGACCGTCCGCGTCACCGAGTCCGGCGACCGGGTCCGGATCCGGCTCTCCAACGCCTACGGCAGCTCACCGCTGCACATCACCCGCGCGACCATCGCCCGGGCCGGCGAAGGGGCCGCCGTACAGAAGGGGTCCCTCCGGCATCTGAGCTTCGGCGGCAAGCGGTCCGCCGTGATCCCGGCGCATGGGCAGGCCGGCGCCGACGCGGCCGAACCGCGCGGCGGCGCCGCGGGGTCGGTGACCGTCACGCTGTATCTGGCGGGCACGACCGGGCCCGCGACCTTCCATGCGCAGGGCTTCGCGCACTCGTACCGCGCCGAGGGGGACCATGCCGCGGATGTGTCCGGGCGGGCCTTCGACGAGCACACGGCGTCCTGGTACTACCTGGCGGGAGTCGACGTCGAGGGCGAGGGCGGCGCGCGGGACGGCGGGGGCGTGGCGCTCTTCGGGGACTCGATCACCGACGGCTTCGGCTCCACGCACGGCGCGAACCGGCGCTACCCGGACGCGCTCGCCGACCGCATCGACCGCCCGGTGATCAACGCGGGGATCGGCGGCAACCTCGTCCTCAACGACTCGGCCTGGTACGGCGACCGGGGCACCGCGCGCTTCACCCGGGACGTCCTCGACCAGCCCGGTGTCACCACGGCGGTCGTCCTGGAAGGGCTCAACGACATCGGGTTCTACGAGGCGCAGAAGGCCGGCTACGAGCGGCCGACGTTCTGGCCCGCACCCAAGGTCTCGGCGCCCGAACTCATCGCCGGATACCGGGCGTTGATACGCCAGGCGCACGAGCGGGGTGTCCAGGTGGTGGGCGCGACCCTGCTGCCCCTGGGCGGATCGGACCACTACGGCGCGCACGCGGCGCGCATCTCGGACGAGGTGAACACCTGGATCCGCACCTCGGGGGAGTTCGACGCGGTGGTCGACTTCGACCGGGCGCTCGCCGACCCGGCCGACCCGGAGCGCATCGCCGCCCGCTACGACTCGGGCGACGCGCTGCACCCCAACGACGCGGGGTATGCGCGGATGGCCGAAGAGGTCGCCGAGGTGCTGTGACGCAGGCGGGAACGGGCGGTCGCCCGGCCTCGGCGGGGGCCGGGCCGCCGCCCGTCGAACGTTCGGTGCGGACCTACCGGGCCGTCATCCGGGCCAGTACGTACGGGACCAGGACGTCGGACCGGGAGCCGGCAGCCGGTGGCGGGCCACCCGCGCCGGGTCGGACCAGGCGTCGGACGGTGCGGGCGCGCCGGCCCCCTCGGTGGCCAGGGACGCGGCGCGCGCCTGGACCACCGCCAGGGCGGCGGCGAGCTCCTCCGGGGTCGGATTGCCCCGGACGACCTTGATCATCATCGGCGTACCTCCTAGAGGGGGATGTTGCCGTGCTTCTTGGGGGGCAACGACTCGCGCTTGGTACGGAGTTGACGCAGGCCGCGGACGACCTGGCGGCGGGTCTCCGAGGGCATGACCACGGCGTCGATATACCCGCGCTCGGCCGCCGTGTACGGGTTGAGCAGCGTGTCCTCGTACTCCTGGATCAGCCGCGCGCGCGTGGCCTCCGCGTCTCCGGAGGCTTCCGCCGCGGCCAGCGTCTTGCGGTGCAGGATGTTGACCGCGCCCTGCGCGCCCATGACGGCGATCTGGGCGGTCGGCCAGGCGAGGTTGAGGTCGGCGCCCAGGTGCTTGGAGCCCATGACGTCGTACGCGCCGCCGAAGGCCTTGCGCGTGATGATCGTGATCAGCGGGACCGTGGCCTCCGCGTACGCGTAGATCAGCTTGGCGCCGCGACGGATGATGCCGCCGTACTCCTGGTCGACGCCCGGCAGGAAGCCCGGCACGTCCACGAAGGTCAGGACCGGCACGTTGAACGCGTCGCAGGTGCGCACGAACCGCGCGGCCTTCTCCGAGGCGTTGATGTCCAGGCAGCCCGCGAACTGCAGCGGCTGGTTGGCCACGATGCCGACCGGGCGGCCCTCGACCCGGCCGAAGCCGGTGAGGATGTTCGGCGCGAACATCGACTGCGTCTCGAAGAACTCGCCGTCGTCCAGGACGTGCTCGATGACGGTGTGCATGTCGTACGGCTGGTTCGCGCTGTCCGGGATCAGCGTGTCCAACTCACGGTCCTCGTCGGACAGTTCGAGATCCGCTTCCTCCGGGAAGGCCGGCGGCTCGCTCAGGTTGTTCGACGGGAGATAGGAGAGCAGCGACTTGACGTACTCGATCGCGTCCTTCTCGTCCCCCGCCATGTGATGGGCCACACCGGACGTGGAGTTGTGGGTGCGGGCGCCGCCCAGCTCCTCGAAACCGACGTCCTCGCCGGTCACCGTCTTGATGACGTCCGGGCCCGTGATGAACATGTGCGAGGTCTGATCCACCATCACCGTGAAGTCGGTGATCGCGGGGGAGTACACCGCGCCGCCCGCACAGGGGCCGACGACCAGCGAGATCTGCGGGATGACGCCGGAGGCGTGGGTGTTGCGGCGGAAGATCTCGCCGTACATCCCGAGCGCCATCACGCCCTCCTGGATGCGCGCGCCGCCCGAGTCGTTGATGCCGATGACCGGGCAGCCCGTCTTGAGGGCGAAGTCCATCACCTTCATGATCTTCTGCCCGAAGACCTCGCCGAGCGCCCCGCCGAAGACCGTGAAGTCCTGCGAGAACACGGCCACCGGACGGCCGTCGACCGTGCCGTATCCGGTGACCACGCCGTCGCCGTACGGCTTGTTGGCATCGAGCCCGAAGTCGGTCGAGCGGTGCCGGGCGAACTCGTCCAGCTCCACGAACGAGCCCTCGTCCATGAGCAGCTCGATCCGCTCACGGGCCGTCAACTTGCCCTTGGCGTGCTGCTTTTCCACCGCACGTGCCGAACCGGCATGGGTCGCTTCATCGATACGTCGCTGCAGGTCCGCGATCTTGCCCGCGGTGGTGTGGATATCTACCTGCGCTGCCTGCTCGGACGGCTGCTGCGGCTCGGACATCGGGATGCGGCTCCCTGCCTGCTCGAATACGTCGGACTGGTGGCTGCTCGTATGAGAACGCTTGGCTACTGATGCGTAGCGTATCGGCGTGGCGCGGCCCCGGCAGTGCGGTGTTTCCCACATCTAGTCTGTCTTGCATGACGAGCCGAGAGTCCTCTGGAAACCGCTGGTCCGACCTCGAACGGCCCCCGCTGAACGGTGCGGCGCTGCGGCAGGCGCTCACCAACACGGGCGGTCTGTACTGCGATGTCGAGGTCGTCCCGGCCACCGGCTCCACGAACTCCGATCTCGCCGCGGCGGCGGTCGCCGGGCAGGCCGAGGAGGGCGCCGTCCTCGTCGCGGAGGAGCAGACCTCGGGCCGCGGCCGCCTCGACCGGACCTGGAGCGCACCGCCGCGCTCGGGCCTGTTCTTCTCCGTCCTCCTGGAGCCCTCGAAGGTGCCCGTGCACCGGCTCGGCTGGCTGCCGCTGCTCGCCGGGGTCGCCGCGGCCTCCGCGATCTCCCGTACGGCGGGCATCGACACGGCCCTCAAGTGGCCCAACGACCTGCTCGTCACCGTCGACGGCGAGGAGCGCAAGGCCGGCGGCATCCTCGCCGAGCGGGCCGGCGAGAACTTCGTCGTCCTCGGCATCGGGCTCAACGTCAGCCTCGACGCCCACGAACTGCCCGTGCCGACGGCCGGTTCGCTCACCCTCGCCGGCGCCCGGGGCCAGGACCGCGACCCGTTGCTGCGTGCCGTCCTGCGCTCCATCGAGCAGTGGTACGTGCCGTGGCGCGACGCGCTCGGCGACCCCGCCGCGTCCGGGCTCCAGGAGGCGTACGCCGCCGGGTGCGCCACGCTCGGGCGCAGGGTGCGCGCCGAACTCCCCGGCGAGCGCACCCTGGTCGGCGAGGCCGTCGCGCTCGACGGTGACGGGCGCCTGGTCATCGCCGTGGACGGGGGCGGCCGCGAGGCGGTCGGGGCCGGGGACGTCGTCCATCTGAGGGCCGCGTCCGCGGCCGAGTCCGATTGAGGACTTCCGTATGTATCCGATGAGGACTTCCGTACCTAAGTGAGCCAGCCCACACCTGCCGTATCGTGGTGCCCGTTCGTCAGCAGCGTTATGGGGCTGTGACAGATCGAATGGCGCGGAATGCGGCAGCGAGTGCGGAAGGGCAGGGCAGCAGGCAGTGACCGTCGATGACTCGGGCTCTCACTCCGGCTCCGCCACCGCGCACGCCAACGGTGCGGCGGGCGGCGCGCCCTCCGACGAGGAGCCCGGCCCCCGGCCGATCGACCACTCCGCGCAGCAGACGGCGGGCCCCGACGGCGAGACCGATCCGCTCGCGCTGCGGCTCGAAGGGCTGATCCTCGGCGCCGAGCGCCGCTACACCGCGTTCCAGGCCGCGCGCACCGCCGGTGTCTCGATGGAGCTGGCCTCGCGGTTCTGGCGGGCGATGGGCTTCGCGGACATCGGCCAGGCCAAGGCGCTCACCGAGGCGGATGTCCTGGCGCTGCGCCGCCTCGCGGGTCTGGTGGAGGCCGGGCTGCTCAGCGAGGCCATGGCCGTCCAGGTGGCGCGGTCGACCGGGCAGACCACGGCGCGGCTCGCCGAATGGCAGATCGACTCGTTCCTCGCGGGGCTCACCGAGCCGCCCGAGCCGGGCATGACCCGCACCGAAGTCACGTATCCGCTGATGGAGCTGCTGCTTCCGGAGCTCGAGGAATTCCTCGTGTACGTGTGGCGGCGTCAGCTCGCCGCCGCGACGGGCCGGGTCGTGCAGGCCGCGGACGACGAGGAGATGGTGGACCGGCGGCTCGCGGTCGGTTTCGCGGACCTCGTCGGGTTCACGCGCCTGACGCGCCGTATGGAGGAAGAGGAACTCGGCGAACTGGTCGAGGCGTTCGAGACCACCTCCGCCGATCTGGTCGCGGCCAATGGCGGGCGGCTGATCAAGACGCTGGGGGACGAGGTCCTGTTCGCGGCGGACGACGCCGGGACGGCCGCGGAGATCGCGCTGCGCCTGATCGAGACGATGGCCGGGGACGAGACGATGCCCGAGCTGCGGGTCGGGATCGCGTTCGGCACGGTGACCACGCGGATGGGCGATGTCTTCGGTACGACGGTGAACCTGGCGTCGCGGCTCACGTCGATAGCGCCGAAGGACGCCGTCCTGGTGGACGGGGCGTTCGCGGCGGATCTGCAGCGGTCTGGGGACGCGCCGGTTTCCGAGGCGGAGGCGGCGGCGGAGGCGGAGAAAGCGCTGGCCGCCGGGGAGACGCCGCCGGGGTATCGGTTTGCGCTCCAGCCGATGTGGCAGCGGCCGGTGCGGGGGCTTGGGGTTGTGGAGCCCTGGCTGTTGACGCGGCGGGGCTAGGTTTTCGGGTGCGGGTGCGGGTGCGGGTGCGGGTGCGGGTGCGGGTGCGGGTGCGGGTTCGGACGCGGATGCCTGCGCGGCTGCCGGTGCCTGTGCGGGTGCCGGTGCGTCGTGGTTTCGGTGGGGCGCCTGCGGCGGGCTGATTTACCGTCGGACCCCTGCGCCCCGGACCGTCGGACCCCGGCGATCCCGGCCACCTCGAACCCCGGCGGCGCTACCTGCGGAACCGTCTCCGTTCCCCCTGGCGTTCCTTCTCCGGGGCGTCCGCGAGTTTGATCACCGGGTCGTCCGGGCCCTCGCGGCCTGCGATGACCGGGTTGGTGGAGCGGGCGGCCTTGGCGCGGTACTGGGCCGCGTCCGCGAGGCGGAAGAGGCGGCGGGCCGAGCGGACCGGGCCGATCGGGTCGCCGGTCGAGGCGACCCCGCAGGCCACGCCCTCGCCGAGGTCCAAGTCCAGGGCCCGTACGCAGAGTTCGTCCGCGACCCGTGCCACCTCGTCGGCCGAGGGGCCCACGGAGAGCAGGCAGAACTCGTCGCCGCCGAGCCGCGCCGCGAGCGCGCCGGGCAGCATCGCGCCGCACAGCGAGAGCACCGAACCGAAGCGTTCGAGGAGACGGTCGCCCGTCGCGTGGCCGTGGGTGTCGTTGACCTTCTTGAGGCCGTTCAGATCGCAGACGACGAGGGAGACCACCGTGCCGTCGCGGCGGTACGACTCCACCGCCTCGTCGAGGCGGGCATCCACCGCACGCCGGTTGGCGAGCCCGGTGAGCGCGTCCGTGAAAGCGAGCCGCCGGGCCTCCTCCAGCCGTTCGGTCTGGGCGAGCCCGGCCGCGATCACCGCGGCGAGAACGGTGGCGAAGTCGGCGTCCTCGCGCCCGAACACCGCGGTGCCCACGGGCCGCGCCACATAGAGCTCGCCCCAGGCCCGCCCGTTCAGGACGATGGGCGCGACCACACAGCAGCCGCGGCCGCGCCGGCGCAGGGCGGCCACGCGCTGGTGGCAGTAGCCGGCCGCTCCGCCGGCCGGGCCCTCGGCGGTCTCCACCCAGGCGTTGGGTTCACCGCCGCCGGCCCAGCGTTCGTGCAGGAACTCGGTGATCTCGGGGAACTGGTGCACCGGATAGGTCTCGTCGTCCGGGAACTCCTCCTCGCCGGCGGCTCGTTCGCCGGCGTTGACCAGGACTTTCAGCCGCCCGCGCTCCCGCTCCCAGACGGAGAGGGCCGCGAAGCTGCCGCCGAGCGCGCGCTGTGCGCCGTGCGCGGCGGCGAGCCATGACTCCCGCGGGCTGTGCGCGGCGGCCATGGCCTGCGCCACGCGGACGACCCCGGCGAGCCGGTCTTCCTGTCCCATCTCCCCAGGTTAGGGAGGTATGGGAAGTTTGCTGACTTTTAGGGCGTCGGCGGGTGGTTACGCCAGCGGTCCCGTGACCTTCTCCACCGCGGCGAGCAGTCCACCGTCCCGTACGAACGACTCCGCCGCCGCCAGGTCCGGTGAGAGATAGCGGTCAGGGCCCGGGCCCTCGACGCCCGCCGCCCGCGCGCCCGCGATCGCCGCGGCCGATGCGGGGGCCGGGCTGAGGCCGGTGCGCAGTTCGGTCGCCCGGGGCGACGCGGACAGCTCGATGGCCACGACGCGCGCGAGATTCCCGACCGCCGTACGGAGCTTGCGCGCCGCCGACCAGCCCATGGAGACGTGGTCCTCCTGCATCGCCGAGGACGGGATCGAGTCCGCCGAGGCGGGCACCGCGAGCCGCTTCATCTCGCTGACCAGGGCGGCCTGCGTGTACTGGGCGATCATCAGGCCCGAGTCGACGCCCGCGTCGTCCGCGAGGAACGGCGGCAGACCGTGCGAACGGTTCTTGTCGAGGAGGCGGTCGGTGCGGCGCTCGGCGATCGACGCCAGGTCGGCCGCGGCGATGGCGAGGAAGTCCAGGACGTACGCGACGGGGGCGCCGTGGAAGTTGCCGTTGGACTCGACGCGGCCTCCCCCACTCTCGGCTTCGCTCGAGCGGGAGGTGCCCCCAGGCAGGACGACCGGGTTGTCGACCGCGGAGGCGAGCTCGCGCGAGGCGACGAGGGCGGCGTGGGTGAGGGTGTCGCGGCCCGCGCCCGCGACCTGCGGGGCGCAGCGCACCGAGTACGCGTCCTGGACGCGCGGGGCGTCGTCCTGGTGGTGGCCGGTGAGACCCGAACCGGCAAGCACCGCCGCCATGTTGGCGGCCGAGGCGCCCTGGCCCGGGTGCGGGCGGATCGCGTGCAGCTCGGGCGCGAGCACCTTGTCGGTGCCGAGCAGTGCCTCGAGGGAGAGCGCGGCCGTGACGTCGGCGCTCTTGTAGAGGCGCTCCAGGTCGTCGATGGCCATGAGCAGCATGCCGAGCATGCCGTCGGTGCCGTTCAGGAGGGCGAGGCCCTCCTTCTCGCGCAGCTCGACGGGCTTGATGCCGTGGGCGGCGAGCAGCTCGCCGGCGGGCTTGACGACACCGTCCGGGCCCTCCGCGTCGCCCTCGCCCATCAGCGCGAGTGCGCAGTGCGAGAGCGGCGCGAGGTCGCCGGAGCAGCCGAGGGAGCCGTACTCGTGCACGACCGGGGTGATGCCCGCGTTCAGCAGGTCGGCCATGGTCTGCGCGACCTCGGGGCGGACGCCGGTGTGGCCCGAGCAGACCGTCTTCAGGCGCAGGAACATCAGCGCGCGGACCACCTCGCGCTCGACGTGCGGGCCCATGCCGGCCGCGTGCGAGCGGACGATGTTGCGCTGCAGCTGCGCGCGGAGCTCGGTGCTGATGTGGCGGGTGGCGAGCGCGCCGAAGCCGGTCGAGACGCCGTAGACCGGCTCGGGCCTGGCGGCGAGCGCGTCGACGATCTCGCGGGCCTTGGCGAGGGCGGTGAGGGCCTCGGGGGACAGCTCGACGCGGGCGTTCTCACGTGCCACGGCGATGACGTCGGCGGGGGTCGTGCCGGACGTCCCGAGCACCACGGTGTGCATAGTCATATTCAGCAGCCTACGGATTGAATCGGGATGTGTCACTGGTCAGTTCGAGGAGCACCCATTACCTGTGGGGGCAGGGGTTGATTTCACCGCCCTTGCTGCCATGATGCCGAAGTCGGTGAACGTACGTTAACCAGGAGGCCCCCATGGCAGAGGCAGCGGCGCAGGAAGAGCGGTACGGCGAGTTCGTGGCCGTACGCCGGCACGGGTACGTCGCCGAGTTCGTGCTCGACCGGCCCAAGGCCATGAACGCGGTGTCCAGCGCCATGGCCGGCGCGATCGGTGAGGCCTGTGCCGCGCTGTCCGCCGACCGCGACGTCCGCGCCGTGGTCCTGACGTCCTCGCACGAGCGGGCCTTCTGTGTGGGCGCCGACCTCAAGGAGCGCAACTCCTTCACCGACGCCGAGCTGCTGCGTCAGCGCCCCGTCGCCCGCGCCGCCTACACCGGCGTACTCGACCTGCCGATGCCCACCATCGCCGCCGTGCACGGCTTCGCCCTGGGCGGCGGGTTCGAACTCGCCCTGTCCTGCGACCTGATCGTCGCCGACGCCACCGCCGTCGTCGGCCTGCCCGAGGTGTCCGTCGGTGTCATCCCCGGCGGCGGCGGTACGCAGCTGCTTCCGCGCCGCGTGGGGGCCGCGCGGGCCGCCGGGCTGATCTTCTCGGCGCGGCGCCTGGAGGGCGGGGGGGCGCGGGGGTTGGGCCTGGTCGACCCGCTGGTGGTGGGCGGGCGGGGCCGTACGGGGGCGCGCGCCCTCGCCTCCCGTATCGCCGCCAACTCTCCGGTCGGACTGCGCGCGGCCAAGCGCGCGCTGCGGCTCGGGCACGGTCTCGATCTGCGGGCCGGCCTCGAGGTCGAGGACGCGGCCTGGCGCAGCGTCGCCTTCTCGGGCGACCGGGCCGAGGGCGTCGCGGCGTTCAACGAGAAGCGCGCGCCGCAGTGGCCGGGGGAGTGAGGCTGGGCGGCGCGACCGGGAAGTGAGGCGGGGCGGCGGGACCGGGAAGTGAGGCAGGGCGGAGGGACCGGGGGAGTGGGGCGGGGCGAAGGAGCCCTCAGGCCCCGACGAACCGCCGCTTGCTGAGCGCGAAGATCCCCACGCCCGAGATCAGAAAGGTCAGCCCGCCCGCGAGGTACGGGGTCGTGTCCGTCGACCCCGTCTCCGCGAGCCGCGTCGCGTCGGACGCGGAACTGGCCGAAAAGCCCTCCACGCCGGAAGCGGAACCGGAACCAGGCGCGGAAGCGGAACCGGGCCGAGCCGATGTCTCGTGTCTGTCCGCGGCGGCCCGTTCCTTCTGCTCCCCACTGGCCGTCGCCGAGGGAACGAACCACAGGGCGCCGAGCAGGGACCCGGCAGCGGTGGCGGTGAGCAGTGAACGGCGTGCGGATGACACGGAGTGGATCCCCTTGTGGTGCCGGTGGTTTGGGAGCCTTCCGAGGACCGGCTCCCACCGTGTGCGGCGATGCTAGTGAACACAGCGGGTCGCGCGAAAGTGGAGGACGCCTTCCGGCTTACGCTCCGGCTCATGAGCACCCCTGAGACATCCCGTTTCGTACGGCTACGCGTGGAACTCGTCCTCGAGATCACCGACGAAGGTGCGCTGACCGGCGCCGCGCTCGACCGGATCGGCGAGGACGCGTACATGCCGGAGGAGGAGCGCACGCACGCCGAGTCCGCCGTGCGCGAGGAGGCGGCCGAGGCGCTGGCCTATCTCGTCGATCCCTTCGATCTGGTCGCCGAGGTTCCCGGCGTCGAGCTGACCCAGGCCTCCTGGAGCAGCGAGGCGGTCGACCACGATCCCGACGACCCCGAGTGGGACGAGGAGGACCTCGACGGAGACCTCGAGTACGAGGACGAGGGCGAGGACGGCGAGCTTCCCTACGACGAGGACGACCTCGCCTACGGAGAGGAAGAAGCGGCATACGGAGAGGAAGAGCCCGAAGGGTTCGAAGAGCTCGAAGAGGGCGAAGGGGACGAGGATCACACCCGGGCCCATGGAGCGGCGCCGGTGGGCGCGTAACCTCGAAGTGGCGTAGGAACCCCGGTCGGCGGACCCCGTCGACCGGGGTTTCGTCGTCTGCGTCGTCCCTGCTGGAACGGCCGGGGGGCACGTGTCCTGGACCACATCCTCGCCGGATTTGGAACCGCTCGAAGTGGTACGCGTGTTGTAAGGGTGTGCGGGGTCTGACTCCGCGCGGGGACAAACGGGGACTTTCGGGGCATCCGGGGATTCGGCAACGATGGAGAAGCGTGTGATGACGGACAGCAAGCGGCGCAGGGGCCTGGTGGCCATGTCCGCACTGCTCGGCGGCGTCCTTGTACTCTCGGCCTGCAGCAGCGGGGACGACGGTGCGAAGGGCAAGGAGACCCAGCAGGAGAAGGCCGACGAGGCCGCCGCGAAGGACACCTCCGCCGCCCGAATATCCGTATCGCCGAAGAACGGCGAGAAGAACGCGTCGATCAACAACGCCGGCCAGGTCACCGTCAAGGACGGCACCCTCACCAGCGTCACCATGACGACCGGCGAGGGCGACAAGGTCGCGGGATCGATCTCCGCCGACAAGAAGACCTGGAAGCCGGACGCCCAGCTGGAGCGCGCGACCACCTACAAGGTCAACGTCGCCGCGAAGGACTCCGAGGGCCGCGAGGCGCACGAGAACTCCACCTTCACCACGGTCGCGCCCACCAACAGCTTCATCGGCAACTTCACGCCCGAGGACGGCTCCACCGTCGGTGTGGGCATGCCGGTCTCGATCAACTTCGACAAGGCGATCGAGAACAAGGCCGATGTCCAGAAGGGCATCACCGTCACCTCCAGCAGCGGTCAGGAGGTCGTCGGCCACTGGTTCAACTCGACCCGGATCGACTTCCGTCCCGAGGACTACTGGAAGGCCGACTCGACCGTCACGCTCGACCTGAAGCTGGACGGCGTCGAAGGCGCCGACGGTGTCTACGGCGTGCAGCAGAAGTCGATCACCTTCAAGGTCGGCCGCTCGCAGGTCTCCACGGTCGACGCCAAGACCAAGCAGATGACCGTCACCCGCGACGGCAAGGTCATCAAGACCATCCCGATCTCCGCCGGCGCGCCCGACAACAAGACGTACGAAGGCCAGATGGTGATCTCCGAGAAGTTCAAGGAGACCCGGATGAACGGTGCGACGGTCGGCTTCACGGATGACGACGGCAAGGGCGAGTACGACATCAAGGACGTGCCGCACGCGATGCGTCTGTCGACCTCCGGCACCTTCATCCACGGCAACTACTGGGGCGCCAAGTCCATCTTCGGCTCCGCCAACACCAGCCACGGCTGCGTGGGTCTGGCGGACGCCAAGGGTGCCGACGACAAGGGCACGCCGGGCTCCTGGTTCTACGACAACTCGATGGTCGGCGACGTGGTGATCGTCAAGAACACCGGCGACAAGACCGTCGCTCCGGACAACGGTCTCAACGGCTGGAACCTGAGCTGGTCCGAGTGGACGGCAGGCTCGCAGGCCTGATCCGCCCGCCTGCCGCAGGACACCCCCAGGGACCCCGGTGGCCCGCACCTCTTCCGAGAAGTGCGGGCCACCGCCCTTGCCGGACGGGGTATTTGGGCGGCGTACGGCTTCTCATCGCGCTCTCAGACGCCCCTTATCCCGCCATCACACGCCGTTCCTACCTTCAGCCGCATGTTCTTCACCTACTTGCGGCGTGAGCTGCGCCGTCGCAGAAAGGCGGCGCTCGTCGTCGCCTCCGGGCTCGCGCTCGGCATCGCTCTGGTCATCGTGGTCAACTCCGTCTCGGCGGGCATGAAGCAGGCCCAGGGCGAGGTCCTCGAATCGCTCTACGGACTCGGTACGGATATGACCGTCACCAAAGCGCAGGAGGAGCCGGAGGAGGGCGGGACGGCCGCACGGCCGCGCTTCAAGTTCGACGCGAGCGACGGCGGCGAGCAGTCGAACGACATGCTGATGGTGCAGGGCTTCGAGACGCTCAGCACCTCCACGGTCGCCACGGTCGCGCGGCAGGACGGGGTCGCGGACGCGGTCGGCGGACTCAGCCTGACCAGCATCTCGGTGAGCGGCGACTTCAAGCCCGGCGAGATGAAGCCGGCTCAGCCGGGCACGGGCAAGCCGGGCAGCGGCGGCAGCGGTGAAGTCCGCGGCGGCGGCGCCGACTTCGGCGTGAACTCCTTCACCGTGTTCGGTACGGATGTCACCGAGCCGGAGCTCGGGCCGCTGACCACGTCGACGCTGACGAAGGGCCGTACGTTCAAGGCGTCCGAGTCCGACGCGAAGGTGGCGGTGCTCGACTCCGCGTACGCCAAGAAGGAAGACCTCTCGACCGGCGGCCATGTCGAGGTCAAGGGCAAGAAGTTCGAGGTCGTCGGGATCGCCACGGCCGACAAGGGCCAGCCGGCGGCCAACGTGTACATCCCGCTGAAGCAGGCGCAGACGCTCGCCGACGCCAAGGACAAGATCACCACGGTGTACGTGAAGGCCGCGGACTCGCAGGCGATCTCCGCGGTCAAGGATGCGATCCAAAAGAACGTCCCCGACACCACCGTGACCACCTCCGCCGACCTCGCCAAGACCGTCTCGGGCTCCCTGGACACGGCCGCCGGCCTCGCCTCCACCGTCGGCAAGTGGCTCTCGTACGCGGTGCTCGCGGCGGCCTTCCTGGTCGCCGGGCTGCTGACCTCCTCGGCGGTGAGCCGGCGCGTCCGCGAGTTCGGCACGCTCAAGGCGCTCGGCTGGAAGTCGGGCCGTGTCACCCGTCAGGTGGTCGGAGAGGCCCTGGTCAACGGGCTGATCGGCGGTGCGCTCGGCATCGCCGCCGGCCTCGCGGGCGCCTACGCGGTCACGGCCGTCTCGCCGACCCTGACCGCCGAACTCGGCGGCGGGCTCATGGGCGGAGGCGGCCCGGGCGGCGGACTCAGGGTGGCGGGGCCCCGCGGGGGTGGGCCGGTGCAGGACACCGCCGAACGCACCCTCGACATCGCGCTCAGCGCCCCCGTCAGCCTCGCGACCATCGCGCTCGCGGCCGCTCTCGCCATCGGCGGCGGTCTGATCGCGGGCGGCTTCGGCGGCTGGCGCGCCTCGCGGCTGCGCCCCGCGGACGCCCTGCGCCGCGTCGAGTAGCTCTGCGCCGCGCCGAGCGGGCCCCTGGCCCTGTGGCCGACCAGGTCCCTGGCCGGCAGCGGCCCCCAACTCCCGTACGCCTGACGAAAGTTCCAGGAGTCATCCACCATGTACGACCTCAGAGGCGTCACCAAGACCTATCGCCGCGGCAAAGCCACCGTGCAGGCGCTCGCCGACGTCGATCTGACCATCGAGGACGGCGGCCGCCTGGTCATCCAGGGCCCCACCGGCGGCGGCAAGTCCACACTCCTGCAGATGCTCGGCGGGCTCGACCGCCCCACGTCCGGGCAGGTCGGACTCGACGGCACCGATCTCGCCACGCTCCCCGAGGCGCGTCTGACGCGGGTGCGCAGCGAGAACATCGGCTTCGTCTTCCAGTCCTTCAACCTCATCCCGACGCTCACCGCCCAGGAGAACGTCGAGACCGCCCTCGTCCCCCTGAAGCTGAGGGCCGGGGACCGCCGCGAACGGGCCGCCGAGGCACTGGAGTCGGTGGGCCTGGGGGAGCGGCTCGGTCATCTGCCCGACGAGATGTCCGGCGGCCAGCAGCAACGCGTCGCGATCGCGCGGGCGTTGGTGAAGCGCCCGAAGGTCCTGCTCGCCGACGAACCCACCGGGAACCTCGACGAGTCGATGCGCGACGAGATCATGGAGCTGCTCGAAGGGCTGTGGAAGGAGCACGGCCTGACCTTCGTGATGGTCACGCACGACAGCGCGATCGCCCGGCGGGCGCCACGGCTCGCGACGATCAGGAAGGGGCGGCTCACGGTGACCGAGAACGCCCGGGCGTGAGGGCCTGGCGGCCGATGACCGGGTATGCCCGGGTCGGACGAGCCGGGTGCGCCCGGGCCGCACGACAGGCGCTGAGCATGGTCAACTCCTCGCCTGTGCAACGCTATTGAGTACGCATGCTCCCCCCGCCATACTCCCCAGCCCCGGGGGAGCACGTGCACGACGAGACTGCTGTTGAGGTCGTCGACCCCTGGGCAAGGGGGTGCGCCACCTGCGGCGCCGCCCACTGATCTCCAGGGGGAGACGTGCGAAGACAGGTGAAGACAACGGGCATGTCCACGATCGCCGTCGCGGCGACGGTCGTCTGTGTGGTGGGCCTGACCGTCCCGCCGGCGACGGCGGTTCCACCCGCGGGGGCACAGCCGTCGGCCGCGAGCGTCCACAAAACGAGCGGCAAGCAGCAACCCGTACCCACCCGGCGCATCCAGCTGATCACAGGCGACCGGGTGACCGTCGACGACAAGGGCGACGTGATCGGCATGGAGCCGGCGAAGGGCCGGGAGAAGATCCCGGTCCAGGTGCGGCGCGTCGACGGCCACACGCTCGTCGTGCCCGTGGACACCGAGCGTCTGATCGCCGCGGGCAAGCTCGACAGCAGGCTCTTCGATGTCACCGAGCCGGCGAAGGCCCAGACAGCGCGGGCGCGCACCGACGACCTCCGGCTGATCGTCGGCTACCGGGGCGCGGCGTCGGCCGCAAAGTCGGAGGTACGGGAGGCGGGCGCGACCGAGGTCCGCAGGACCCTGAAGTCCCTGAACGCCGACGCCCTGAGCACACCGAAGGACGACGCGGCCGCACTGTGGGCCGCGCTGACCGACGAGCGGGCCGGCGGCCGGACCACCGCCTCCGGCATCAACGGCATCTGGCTCGACGGGGTGCGCGAGGCGACCCTCGACACGAGCGTGCGGCAGATCGGCGCCGACAAGGCCTGGGCGGCCGGCTACGACGGCAAGGGCGTGAAGATCGCCATCCTCGACACCGGCGTCGACGCCAGTCACGCGGATCTCCAGGGCAAGGTCGTCGCCGCGAAGAACTTCTCGGCCGCACCGGACGCCACCGACAAACACGGCCACGGTACGCATGTGGCCTCCATCGCGGCCGGTACCGGTGCCGCGTCCGGCGGCACGTACAAGGGCGTCGCCCCGGGCGCCGAACTCCTGAGCGGAAAGGTCCTCGACGACGACGGCTACGGTACGGACTCCGGCATCCTCGCCGGTATCGACTGGGCCGTCGGCGAGGGCGCGGACATCGTCAACCTCAGCCTGGGCGGCCCGGACAGCCCCGGAACCGACCCGCTCGAAGCGGCCGTGAACACGTACGCGAAGGAGCGGGGCGTCCTGTTCGCCATAGCCTCGGGCAACGTGGGCCCGCGGATGCTCGGTTCCCCGGGCAGTGCGGACGCCGCCCTCACCGTCGGCGCCGTCGACGGGGCCGAGCAGCTGGCCGGCTTCTCCTCCACGGGACCGCGTGTCGGCGACGGCGCGATCAAGCCGGATGTGACGGCGCCCGGTGTCGACATCACGGCGGCCGCCGCGCCCGGCAGCTTCCTCGACTCCGACCCGCAGCTCCCCCATCCCGCACCCGGATACCTCACGATCTCCGGTACGTCGATGGCGACTCCGCATGTCGCGGGCGCCGCGGCTCTGCTCAAGCAGCAGCACCCCAACTGGACGTACCAGGAGCTCAAGGGTGTGCTCACGGGTTCGGCGAAGGGCGGCGCGTACACGCCGTTCGAGCAGGGCGCGGGACGTATCCAGGTCGAACAGGCCATGCGGCAGAGCGTGTTCGCCGACCCTGTGTCGCTGACCTTCGGGGTGGCCGAGTATCCGCACGCGGATGATCCGCTGCTCACGGAGAAGCTCACGTACAAGAACCTGGGAGCCACCGACGTCACCCTCGACCTCTCGGTGAGCGGCCTCGGCCCCGAGGGCGAAGCGGCCCCGGCGGGCTTCTTCGCGCTGGGCGCGGACCAGGTGACAGTCCCGGCGGGTGGCACCGCTTCGGTCGACCTGACCGCCGACACCCGGCTCGGCGGCACGCTGCACGGCGCGTACACGGCGTACGTCACCGCGAGCGGCGGTGGCCCGAGCGTGCGGACGGCGGCCGCCGTGCAGCGCGAGGCGGAGTCGTACGACGTCACGATCAGGAACATCGGCCGCGACGGACAGCAGGCGACGTACTTCTCCAACCGGCTCGTGGGCACCTCGGGCCCCGCCGAGGGCGAGCAGTTCTCCGCGGTCAACGAGGCCGGCGACGTCACCCTCCGTGTCCCCAAGGGGGATTACGTCCTCAACGCGGACATCAGGGTCGGCAGTTACGAGGAGCCCGAGGGCATCGACTGGATCGCCCAGCCGAAGCTCTCCGTCACCGAGGACACCACGGTCACCGTGGACGCCCGGCAGGCGAAGCCGGTCGACCTCACGGCGCCCGGGGTCACGGCTCCCGCCGAGTTCGCGAACGCCGAGTTCACGGTCACGACGGCGCTGCGCCCGTACACCTTCGGCTGGATGTTCCTCAACGGGCGGGGCTACACCGGGTTCCGTACGGCGCACCTCGGACCCGAGATGGCCGAAGGGCTCACCCAGACCTTCGACGGTCACTTCGTGAAGGACGCTTCGAGCCACTACTCCCTGATCTACGGCGGCGAGGTCCCCCGGCTCGCGACCGGCTGGACCAAGCGCGTGAAGATGAGCGAACTGGCCGCCCTGAGAATCGAAATGGGCTCGTCCGCCGCAGGGAAGCGCGGTGCGGTGATGGCCATGGGCTTCATGCCGGGCGCCGCATCGGCCTCGGCGATCACACCGCGCCAGGATCTGCCGGGCATCCGCACGGTGTATGTCTCGACCCACAACAACACCCTGTGGCAGGTGGACTACCAGCAGCAGGGCGAGCCGGACGAGTTCGGCGATCCGAGCGTGGACGCGCAGTACAACCTGGCGACCTTCCAGGTCTACGAGCCGGGCAGAACGTACCGCACGCGGGTCAACCACGCCGTCTTCGGGCCCAAAGCGGACGCGGACTTCCGCCTCGGCGTCTTCCGCAAGGGCAACGAGATCTACGGTCATATGCCGCTCTACAGCGACGGCGAAGGCCACGAGGGCTTTGTGCGCTACGCGTCGGTGAAGACGGAGCTCTACCGCAACGGCACGAAGATCGGCGAGAACGACAACCCGCTGGACGGCTACCCGGGCGGGGAGGGCTACCCCGGTGAGGGTTCCTTCGAGGTCCCGGCCGACGAAGCCTCGTACGCACTCATCAGCCACGCGACGCGGGACCTTGCGGGCGGCAAGGTGTCCAGCCGCCTGAAGACCACGTTCACCTTCCGGTCGAAGGAGGTCGCGGAGGACACCCAACTGCCCGTGTCGGTGGCCCGTTTCGCACCCGCGCTCGCCCTGGACGGGACGGCGCCCCCCCGGCCGCCGGGGGGGGGGCCCGGGGGCGGGGCGGGGGGGGCCCCCCCGGGGGAGCCCCCGGCCACCGG